>NZ_JBNCMT010000031.1:0-69373 GCF_049846925.1 Brevibacillus nigriterrae | reverse complement strand
TGATAGGTTCGGTGTGGAAGTGCGGTAACGCATGGAGCTGACGAATACTAATCGGTCGAGGACTTATCCACGTATATCTCTTAGCGAATTTACCTCTGCATATCCAGTTTTGAAAGTGCAACTTCGGATGATGGCTAGTTGCATCAGATATTGATAAGAATAACTCCTCAACTGCTAAGTTGGGGTTTTTTGTTTATAAAAGCGCTTATGACGATAAGTAGTACTCTAGTTACACTTGCCAAACGAATCAGTCCTAGAATAACATGGTAGTACATTGATGGTTGAAACTGGTAACGGGCATGGAAGGCCAACGAAGGAGAATAGTAAATGAAGAAGATTTTAATCTTTTCCGCCTCGATTGGTAACGGGCACAACCAGGCAGCTAGAGCAATGCAGGAGAGCTTGGCGGAAAGTGGTTACACGTCAATGATTATCGATACATTAGAATATATCAGCCCCACTTTCCACAAAATTTTGTTGGAAAGTTATACGAATTTGCTGAAGCTATCACCGAAAATGTGGGGGAGAATCTACCACAATTCGGAACGGTCTCGTTTCTTTGACATGAATGTAATCATGAATAAATTATTAGCAAACAAGCTGAAGAAGCTGATTAACAGTGTCAACCCGGATGCATTTATTGCTACTCACCCGTTTGCGAGTTGTATGTTATCCGTTTTAAAAGGACGAAATGATTGGAAAGAGCCTATCTATACAATTATTACAGACTATACGATTCATCCTTCCTGGATCAATCACCATGTTAATTATTATTTTATCGGGCACGAACAACTGTATTATCTTGTCGATATTTATCAGCAGCCGCATCATAAGTTCAAACCATTGGGAATCCCCATCATGAGCAAGTTTAGCGATCCTTTGGACAAATGTGATCTGACGAGCAAATTTGGTGTAAAACCAGAACAAAAAGTAATGATTTTATCGGGTGGAGGATTGGGATTAGGCCCGATGGATCAAGTGCTGCAAGGAATTGAATCGATTCAGCAGCCGCTCAAAGTCTTTGTGTTGACCGGAACAAATGAAAAGTTGTTTAAAAAGGTGACAAGCTATCAGTATAAACATGAAGTAGCACCATTGAAATACGTAACCAATTTCCATGAATACCTGGAGATCTCTGATCTTATCGTAACCAAGTCAGGCGGATTGACATCGGCTGAGGTGTTGAGTAAAGCGGTTCCGATGATCATTTACAACCCACTGCCAGGACAAGAAGAGAGAAACAGCCATTTTCTGCTAAACAATGGCTGTGCTGTACATGCTAACGTCACAGAGCAACTGATATACTTTATCGAGGAATTGCTGGTCAATAACACCAAGGTAGAGAGTATGAAGCAAATGGATAAAATCATCGCCAAACCGGATGCTGCAGAACAAATTACCCATTTTATTTTGAACGACATGGAAATGAAGCGTTAGAGAACTGAAGGAGTGGGATCGTTACATGACCATACAGTACGCCGTCTTATTTGATATGGATGGCACGTTATTGCAAACAGAGAAACTGGCAACTCCTGCTTTTCTGCGAACATTTGACGACTTACGCAAGCAACAGCTTTGGGATGGTCGTACACCAACGGAGAGCGAATTGACGAACGTTCTAGGGATGACACTTGAGGACTTGTGGAAAACCCTTTTGCCTGATGCCAATCACGAAGTAAAACTCGTGGCAGACCGTTTAATGCTCAAGCACGAATTGGATTTATTAAAAGAAGGCATCACCGATCTTTACCCTGGTGTCCGAGAGGTACTGCGGGAATTAAAAAGCAAGGATATTTCATTATTTGTTGCAAGCAACGGATTAGAGAAGTATATCGATGCGGTTTGTGAGCATTTTGGATTAAAGGCAGTGTTTACCGATCTTTATTCAGCAGGGAGATTTCAGACGAAGTCGAAAAATGATCTCGTCCGTCAACTGATCAATGACTACGGTATTCAACAGGCAGTAATGGTTGGAGACCGTCGTTCTGATGTGGAGGCCGGAAAGGCAAATCAATTGCTTACCATCGGCTGTGACTTCGGATTTGCCAAGCCAGGAGAGTTGGAGCAGGCAGACCAGATTATTACCCAATTTGACCAACTCATCACACATCTACCTTTTCCTGTTTTACATACAACTTGACACAAGAGAGCCATTCCCTGGGGAGTGGTTCTTTTTTTCTTTGTTTCAAGTTAAGTAATTTCGTTAAAAATAGTGGAGGGCACAAGACCACTTGCGGAAAGGGTAAAAAGTAATTATAATTAAAGTCAAATATAGTCAAAGTCAATTTATTTGACTACTTCATCTCTTTCAGAGTCAGAAGCAGGTATCTTTGTTAAGCAAAGGGGGGCGAGAGTACAATGCGGAACATTTCGGACATAATCGAGCAACATCTCAAAGGCATCCTGCAGAATAGTCCTGAAAGCTGGATTGAGATCCAACGCAGCGAGCTGGCCGAACTGTTTCAGTGTGTTCCTTCCCAAATCAATTATGTAATCAATACGAGATTTACTGTTGAGAAAGGTTACCTTGTCGAAAGTAAAAGAGGTGGAGGAGGATATATTCGGATTCGTAAGGTTCAAGTCGTAAGTAATATGAAGCTTCAACAACTTTTAACGGAAGAATTGATTGGCGACAGTATTACGCAAGGAGTCGGGAATGCAATCATTGAACGACTTTTAGAAGATGGGCTAATTAGTCCGAGAGAATGTGGGCTGATGAAAATTGCCACTTCCCGTAATGTGCTTCTTATCGATAGCCCGTTACGCGATCGACTAAGGGCCAATATACTGAAGCATATGATCACTTCCATTTTAGTCAAGTAAAGTCCATTGTAGCCATTGGTAAGGGGTGAATGGTATGAATTGTGAAGAGTGCGCGAAAAGACCTGCGACACTGCACCTAACCAAAATCGTCAACGGAGAAAAGACGGAAACTCATTTGTGTGAGGTATGTGCCAAAGAGAAGGGGAACATGATTCCTGGGTTCAATAACTTTAGCATTAACAACCTCCTGTCCGGCTTGTTAAACTTCGATCCAATGAATAAAGGGACAACACTATCCAATCAGTCATTATCTACACAAACCAAACCGCTCCGTTGTGAAACTTGTGGTTTGACATATTCGCAGTTTAGTAAAAGTGGTCGGTTCGGGTGCAGTGATTGTTACAATCATTTTGGCGAACGACTTGATCCGTTGTTCCGACGTATACATGGCAATACTAACCACATCGGTAAAGTGCCTGAAAGAACTGGCGGACAGATCAAAATTCGCAAAGACCTCGAACAACTCAAGAAAGCATTACAGCAGTACATTGCTTCAGAAGAATTCGAGAAAGCTGCTGAAATACGTGACCGGATTCGTTCTCTAGAACAAAAGATTAGTCAAGGTGACTCATGAGGAGGTGAGATTCATGTCCTTGCAACGATTTATGCAGCATCCATGGAGTAATTGGATGAAAGGAACAGGTCCCGACTCAGATATTGTAATCAGTACACGCATACGCATTGCCCGCAACCTTCGTCATCATCCGTTTCCTTTATTGGCAACTGATTCGCAAGCCGAAGAAGTTGTTAAAAAGGTGATTGAGGTAATGAGTCAGGGGGAAATGAAGAATAAAGGGCCTGTTGAACTGCTCAAAATGGAAGAACTCAGTCCGTTAGAAAAACGAGTGCTCGTTGAGAAGCATCTGATCAGTCCTAATCTGGCTCAAGAATCGAGAAAAGGCGCAGTTCTCCTGAATGAAGACGAATCAGTTAGCATTATGGTCAACGAGGAAGATCATATTCGCGTACAGGTGCTGATGCCCGGGTTTCAACTGACAGAAGCATGGGAAACAGCTACCAGTATAGATGATATTTTTGAGAAGTATGTAGATTATGCTTTTGATGAAAAACGAGGGTACCTTACCAGTTGTCCAACCAATGTAGGGACAGGAATTCGCGCATCAGTCATGTTGCATCTTCCTGCTCTCGTAATGACAAAGCAAATCAGTCATATACTACAAGCAATCAATCAAGTCGGATTAGTTGTTCGTGGACTGTACGGAGAGGGCAGTGAAGCTCTCGGCAATTTGTTTCAGCTATCCAACCAGGTTACGCTCGGAATGTCTGAATCGGATATTCTTTCTAACCTGTACAGCGTAGCTAGTCAGATTGTCGAGCAGGAACGCACCGCACGCCAATATTTGCTGGAAAACTCACGAACAGCGTTGGAAGACCGGATATGCCGCTCATATGGAATCCTGCTTTATGCTCGTACTGTAGAGTCGAAAGAAGCAGCACAGCGCTTATCCGATGTTAGATTAGGAATTGATTTGGGAATTATTAAGAATCTGTCGGCGCTTACGTTGAATGAATTGCTTGTGATGACACAGCCAGGTTTTCTTCAACAGCATGCGGGGCAGAAATTAACTCCCGAGCAAAGGGATGAACGAAGGGCTAGGCTCATCAGAGAGCGATTGTCCGTCGAGAAACCAATATAAGAGGAAGTTCAAAAAGTCCGGGAAACATAGCGTTCGAAGTTTGATTGCCCCGTTCCGCAGCTCACGATGTTCCGCTGCTCGGGACTTCCGCGCCTTGAACTTCGAGGCTCTGTTTGTCCTCCTTTTTGAACTAGCTCTATAAATCGAGTCGTTCAAATGATTCTTTAGTGGAGGTGTATGTCACATGATGTTTGGTCGTTTTACAGAGCGTGCACAGAAAGTACTGGCACTCGCACAGGAAGAAGCAGTCCGTTTAGGGCATAAGGATATTGGTACAGAGCATGTATTGTTAGGCCTCATTCGGGAAGGAGACGGCATCGCTGCAAAAGCTCTCCAGGCGTTAGGTCTGGGTCTGGACAAAATTCAAAGTGAAGTAGAGTCACTGATTGGACGTGGAGCTGAACAGCCAAGCAACATCAATTACACACCGCGTGCCAAAAAGGTTATTGAGTTATCTATGGATGAAGCCCGCAAACTGGGTCATACGTACGTAGGTACTGAGCATATCCTGTTAGGCCTGATTCGTGAGGGCGAAGGAGTAGCAGCAAGAATTCTCAATAATTTGGGTGTCAGTCTGAACAAAGCTCGTCAGCAAGTACTGCAGCTTCTCGGCAGCTCCGAAATGATGGCATCCCATCAACCGTCCGGTAATGCGGTTGCCGCTAATACACCAACGTTGGACAGTTTGGCACGTGATCTCACTGCGATTGCCCGCGAAGGTGGATTAGATCCCGTTATCGGCCGTCAAAAAGAAATCGAGCGTGTCATACAAGTACTTAGCCGACGCACCAAAAATAACCCAGTATTAATCGGGGAGCCAGGTGTTGGTAAAACAGCAATTGCAGAAGGCTTGGCGCAAAAAATCGTCAACAATGAAATCCCGGAAACCCTTCGTGAAAAACGGGTCATGACACTTGATATGGGTACAGTTGTTGCTGGTACCAAATATCGTGGTGAATTCGAAGATCGTCTGAAGAAAATCATGGATGAGATTCGACAAGCGGGTAACATTATTCTGTTCATTGACGAGTTGCACACGTTAATCGGTGCAGGGGGAGCAGAGGGCGCCATTGATGCTTCCAACATCCTGAAGCCCGCACTGGCACGTGGCGAGTTGCAATGTGTTGGGGCAACAACTCTCGATGAATACCGCAAATATATCGAAAAGGATGCTGCGTTGGAGCGTCGTTTCCAACCAATCCAGGTAAATGAACCAACAGTCGATGATGCCATCAAGATTTTACACGGTTTGCGTGATCGCTATGAAGCTCATCATCGTGTGAAAATTACGGATGATGCCATCGAGCAAGCTGTTCGTTTATCCGACCGCTATATTACTGACCGCTTCTTGCCGGATAAAGCAATTGACTTGGTGGATGAAGCTGCTTCTAAAGTAAGACTTCAATCCTTCACAGTTCCGCCTAATCTTAAAGAATTGGAAACCCGACTGGAAGAAGTTCGCAAGGAAAAGGACGCAGCAGTACAATCCCAGGAATTCGAGGAAGCAGCAGCGCTTCGTGATCAGGAGCAAAAGCTTCGTGAAGAGCTGGAGACTACCAAGAAAGACTGGAAAGAACGTCAAGGCAAGCTGAATATGGAAGTTACTCCAGAAGATATTGCTCATGTCGTGGCGAACTGGACGGGAATTCCGGTTGTGAAGCTGAAAGAAGAAGAGACCGAGCGTTTGTTGAAAATGGAAGAGATTCTGCATGATCGTGTCATCGGTCAAGACGAAGCAGTGAAATCCATTTCCCGAGCTGTACGTCGTGCACGTGCTGGTCTCAAGGACCCGAAACGTCCGATCGGTTCCTTTATCTTCTTAGGTCCTACTGGTGTGGGTAAAACAGAGCTTGCCCGTGCAGTAGCTGAAGCATTGTTCGGCGATGAAGACTCTATGATCCGCATCGATATGTCTGAGTATATGGAGAAACATTCTACGGCTCGTCTTGTAGGGGCGCCTCCAGGATATGTAGGATATGATGAAGGCGGTCAATTAACAGAAAAAGTACGCCGTAAACCGTACTCTGTCATCCTGCTTGACGAGATTGAAAAAGCACATCCTGATGTGTTCAATATTCTCTTGCAGGTGCTGGACGATGGTCGTCTCACCGACTCCAAGGGACGCACAGTTGACTTCCGCAACACGGTCGTTATCATGACTTCCAACGTGGGAGCGAACATGATCAAGAAGAACACTTCTCTTGGCTTTACCACTGGTGATACAGAGAAGAAATATCAGGATATGAAGGACAAAGTGATGGATGAGCTCAAACGCAGCTTCCGTCCTGAATTCCTCAACCGTATCGACGAGGTAATTGTGTTCCACTCTCTGGAGCAAGAGCATATCGAGCAAATTGTTTCTCTCATGACAGACGAATTGCGCAAACGTCTGAAAGAGCAATCAATCGACTTGGCGCTTACGGAAGAAGCGAAGAAGGTATTAGCCAAGGAAGGCTTTGATCCAGCGTATGGTGCACGTCCACTACGCCGTGCGATCCAGCGCAATATCGAAGACCGTTTATCCGAAGAATTGCTTAAAGGAACCATTAGTAGAGGTGACACGGTAACCATCGACGCAGAGGAAGGCAAACTGGTGGTTAAACGCATGGAAACATCAACAAAATAAATGAGTAAAAAATCCCCAATTTCTTGGGGATTTTTCTTTGCTCTTGCCACTGGTTATCGGTTACAGTATAAATTAGAAATTGCACGCTTTTGCGATCAATAAGCATGAAAATGGGCCGTCAGGAGTATATGTATGTCAAAGTCGAAAACAAAGTTTGTTTGTCAGGAGTGCGGGTATGAAAGTCCGAAGTGGTTAGGTAAATGCCCCGGATGTAATAATTGGAATACCTTAGTTGAAGAAATTCAGTCAAAACCGTCCGTGCACTCAGGATTTTCTAGTGCCGGTTCGGTAAAACAAGTTGCGCAACCACTCACTTCTGTGGAGAGCGATGAAGAACCTCGCTTGAATACGACAATGGATGAATTGAATCGTGTATTAGGTGGGGGGCTTGTTTCCGGTTCCTTAATTCTGGTTGGTGGAGATCCGGGTATCGGTAAGTCTACCTTGTTGTTACAAACCTCTGTAGCTATTGCTCATCAGGGCCATCGAGTGCTCTATATTTCCGGAGAAGAATCAGTAAAGCAGATCAAGCTCCGAGCGGATCGCTTAGGAGTCCAAACACCAAATTTGTACGTGGTTGCTGAGACGGATCTGGAGTTAATCGAACAGCAAATCACTAATGTGGCTCCGGTAGTAATGATTGTTGACTCTATTCAGACCGTTTACCACCCTACGATTACTTCTGCTGCTGGTAGTGTTGCGCAAGTTCGTGAAACAACTGCACATCTCATGCGTATTGCTAAAGGAAGAGGAATTGCTACCTTTATCGTCGGTCACGTGACCAAGGAGGGGGCTATCGCAGGGCCTCGTATGCTGGAGCATATGGTGGATGCCGTGTTGTATTTTGAAGGCGAGCGACACAATACGTTTCGCATCCTGAGAGCTGTGAAAAATCGCTTTGGCTCAACCAATGAAATCGGCATATTTGAGATGAAAGAACGTGGTCTGGCTGAAGTGGCCAATCCATCAGAAATTTTTCTGGCTGAACGACCAGTTGGTGTTGCTGGGTCTACCGTTGTTGCAAGCATTGAAGGAACTCGCCCTGTTTTAGTAGAGCTGCAAGCATTGGTTTCGCCTACCAGCTTTGTTACACCTCGCAGAATGGCTACTGGGGTAGAGCATCAACGGGTAGCAATGATTATGGCTGTTTTGGAAAAGCGAGTCGGGTTGATGTTGCAGAATCAAGATGCCTATGTGAATGTAGCAGGTGGCGTGAGACTGGATGAGCCTGCCATTGATTTGGCCATTGCCATCAGCATTGCAAGCAGTTTCCGTGATCAGCCGACCAATTCTCACGATGTAGTAATTGGTGAAATTGGTTTGACAGGTGAAGTTCGAGGGGTATCTAGAATTGAACAACGGATCAGAGAAGCAGAGAAGCTTGGGTTCAAACGAGTGATCATTCCTGAAAAAAATATCAGAGGAATTGAAGCGTTCACTGACATAGAGGTGATCGGAGTAAGATCTGTGGAGGAAGCCTTGCGTGAGGTTATGAGGGGGTGAACGGGGTGTTGGAAACGTTAAAAAAAGATACAAAACTGAGCGGTGTTCTGCGTTTCGTCGCTCCGGGCACACCTTTACGTGAAGGTTTAGAGAATATTTTGCGTGCGAAAACAGGAGCGTTAATCGTAGTTGGATATGGTTCCGAGATGAAAGGAATTGTTGACGGCGGATTTTCCATTAATTGTGAGTTTTCTCCAGCTAATTTATATGAATTAGCAAAGATGGATGGGGCGATTATAGTAAGTGAAGACGCCAAACGAATTCTCTATTCCAACACACAGCTCATTCCTGCTTCAACCATCTCTTCCAATGAGACAGGGACGAGACACAGGACCGCAGAGAGAACAGCGAAACAGACCAATCACCTGGTTATCGCCATCTCCCAAAGACGCAATGTCATTACCCTGTATCAGGGGAGTTTCCGTTATGTGCTCCGAGATATTGGTGTCATCCTGACAAAAGCAAACCAAGCCATTCAAACACTGGAAAAATACAAATCTGTACTTGACCAAGCATTAACGAATTTGGGCGCTCTTGAGTTTGAAGAACTAGTTACGATCCATGAAGTTGTTCTTGTCATGCAAAGAATCGAAATGGTCTTGAGAATTCGAGCAGAAATTATTAAGTTTATTAATGAGTTAGGAACAGAAGGCCGCCTGATCAGTATGCAGTTGAACGAATTGGTTGGGAACATTGAAGAAGAAGCAAAAATGTTGATTAGTGATTACTACAGGGACGGTAAAGTTGATCCCAAAGAGCTGTTGAAAGAACTGCAAAAAATGTCAGTCGAAGAGCTTCACCTGACAGAACCGATTATTTCGCTATTGGGCTACTCTGTCATTTCCAATCCATTGGAAGAACCGGTTTCCCCACGTGGTTATCGAATATTGAACAAGGTCACCCGTCTCCCGGCCGTCGTCATCTCCAATCTGGTTGAACACTTCAGGACGCTGCCTCAAATTATGATGGCAACCATTGAAGAACTGGATGAAGTAGACGGGATCGGAGAGGTTAGGGCCCGAGCAATAAAAGATGGGTTGCGCAGGATTCAGGAGCAGTTGTTCATTGACAGACACATATAGATTACACTAGTATTAAGGCATTATCCAAAATAGCGGTGAAAGCAGGAGGTACTTATGCTCGTAAAAGCATTGCCGAATATGCTGACTGTAGGCAATCTATTCTTAGGTATCGTAGCCATCATCCTTGCTTTTCAAGGAAATGAATACGTTGATTATGCTGCGATAACCGTCATCATCGGCATGTTGTTAGATGGTTTGGACGGGCGAGTAGCTCGTTTGTTAAATGCTCAAAGTGAGTTTGGTAAGGAACTGGATTCTCTATCCGATGTCATTACGTTTGGAGTCGCTCCTGCATTTATTATGTACGTCGTTACACTCCAACATCTTGATATTGCGGGAATCTTTATCACGGCTGTATTTCCAATCTGTGGTGCCCTGCGTCTGGCACGTTTTAATGTTCAGGCGGGAGTGCCAGGTTATTTTATTGGACTACCTATTACGGCTGCAGGTGGTGTTTTAGCCACGTTAGCGTTGTATCACAACTTTTTCCCAATTGGTGTATTGGCGATTGGAATGCTCCTTCTTGCTTTCCTGATGGTTTCCAAAGTGAAGTATCCGAACTTCAAGAAAGTAGGAATCCCTAAGGCGGCATACTGGATAACACCAATCATTGTGGCAATCGTTGTGATCGTAGCCATCAAATTCCCTCAACAGTTCCCGAAAATCGTATTCTTGCCATTGGCTTTGTACGCACTGTACGGAATAAAAAAAAACGTTGACTTTTTGATTAAAAAAACGAAAAAAGGGAACACCAGCGAAGATAAGACAATCCCGTTCGAATAGCAAAAATGAAACCCGCAGATGACCTCTGCGGGTTTGTTTTTTAATAAAATATTTTCTGTAATTTTTTGCAACCTTTGTACCGGTTGGTTCGTACTATTGGTATGCCCAACTTTTGTTTACGACATGTTAAAGACGCCCAACGTATTCAAACGCTTCTGTTCACTCTTTATCACTTCGTTCAGATTAATATCAACTGTATTGCAGAGTGCCGTTAAATAAAACAGATTTTTGCCGAGTTCGGCAACCAACACTTCCTGGCAATGCTCGCACAGTTTCCCATGTACATGGGTATCGAGCTGTGGACGATTTTCATTCAAGCTTTTGGCATTATCGTATGGTTGTTTTGTTCCAGAAACCTCGATACAACCACATTCTGTAACGGCTTTGGTTACTGCACGGTTCACACGAGCGGTTGATTCCTGGGTTTTGGAGATCACATCGAGAATGCTTCTGTGGCGGATTAACAAATCAGAAACTTGTTCTTGAAATTGGTCGAGTATCGTTTTATCCAATGAAATCACCTCGGAATAGGGATGTTTCAAGACGTTTTCAGAATCTTTTAACACCTTTCTGGATTTATTATACGGAGCGGATATTTGACCTGTCAAATTCAAAAATGTGGGTAAGGATTATCTATATTGACTGACATTTGAATAATATGTTAAAATCTTGTGCTCATTTGACATGCTAAAAAAATATTTGCTATAGTGAGGATTAAGTTACATGACACAAAAACGGTCATAACCGTTTTTGCTGACCGCATGCGGTCACATCCACTTTAATGAAAAACGTCGAGACGTTTTTCAGAAACAAATCATCTTTATGTAACAGGTTTTTTCTTGCGGTCTTCTGTCTATATTAATAAAAGGAGGTGAATCCATGCTAAACAGGGTTTTTCAAGTGTTTTTCGTAATTATTGGGGGCGGATTAGGATATACGTTTGGTCCTGATTTGTTCGAGCTTCTGAACTCCATGCTGAATTTTGGGGTGTTACCAGGAGTGGAGTATATTGGTGCTCTTCTAGGTGCATTGCTCTTTTTCGCAATGGCTAAATGGGTGGTTGATTACATCGTTGACACCGTTCATTGGGGCGAAGAAATGCTGTTGAAGCTGCCGATTGCAGACGTGATGTTTGGTGCGATGGGACTGATTATTGGACTTATCCCTGCTTTTTTATTATTCCTACCCATCAGCAGCCTTAAGATTCCGGTGATTAAAGACTTTTTGCCATTGATCGTATCGGTACTGCTTGGCTACTTAGGATTCCAGGTAGGTTTGCGCAAGCGTGATGAGATTATGGCGGTATTCTCCCTTGGCCGCAAAGACAAGGCAAAGAAAGAAGCAAGTGGTATCGCTTCGAATGTGGAGCACAAAATTCTTGATACGAGTGTGATTATTGACGGTCGTATTGCGGATATTTGCCGAACAGGGTTTATTGAGGGAGCTTTGGTCATTCCAGGTTTTGTTCTCGAGGAATTACAGCATATCGCTGACTCTTCCGATATCTTGAAGCGCAATCGTGGTCGTCGGGGTCTCGATATTTTGAACAAAATTCAAAAGGAACTTAAAGTGAAGGTGCAGATCTGGGAAGGTGACTTCGAAGATGTTGCTGAAGTTGACAGCAAACTGATCAAGTTGGCTAAAGTACTAAACGGCAAAGTCGTTACAAATGATTTTAACCTGAATAAGGTTTGTGAATTGCAGGGAGTTCAGGTTCTCAATATTAACGATTTAGCCAATGCAGTGAAACCAGTTGTATTGCCGGGTGAAGAGTTGACGGTTCAGGTGATCAAGGATGGTAAGGAATACGGCCAAGGTGTTGCTTATCTGGACGATGGAACAATGATCGTCGTTGAAGGTGGCCGTGATTATATTGGTTCTGACATCGAAGTGTTGGTAACAAGTGTATTGCAGACTTCGGCGGGTCGCATGATTTTTGCTAAGCCGAAGTTGCTTGAGAAAGCATTATAGAAAAGTGATTGCAGGAATGTGGAGAGGATTCGTGTGGATGTTGGGGTTGTAATCGTTGCGGCTGGGTCCGGCAAACGGATGGGAGCCAAGAGAAACAAGCTGTGGCTGGAGCTCGAAGGGAAAAGCATCCTGGCTCATACGGTTGAGCGATTCGTTACTCACCCGGAGATACAGGAAGTGATTCTGGTGGTTAGTGAACAGGATCAGGCAGCAGTGAGTCAATGGCTTGATACTGTCCCTTTCAAAGAGCAAGTAAAAGTTACACTCGGTGGGGCCGAACGACAGGACAGTGTTCGGGCTGGACTTGAGGTGTTGGATCATGCTACTCACTTTGTTCTGGTTCACGATGCGGCACGCCCATTTATTACTTCCGAGCAAATCAACGCGATTATTTCCAGGGTCCGTCAAGATAACGCAATTGTGTTGGCGGTACCTGTGAAAGATACGATAAAAGTTGTGAATCATGCTGGAATCGTCGAATCTACTCCTGCGCGTGAGAGCTTGTGGGCTATTCAGACCCCACAAGCTTTTCGCGTTTCACTGCTGCGGGAGGCTCACCAAAAGGCCTTACAGTCCGGACAGATCGGGACTGATGATGCCATGTTGGTAGAATGGCTAGGTGCCCCTGTATCTATTTTGCAGGGTAGCTACGAGAATATTAAAATTACGACTCCAGATGACTTGTGGTTTGGACAAGAGATTTTGCGGAAAAGAAGGGAGCAGGAGCGGTAGATGAGGATCGGGCAAGGATTTGACGTGCATCAATTGGTGGAAGGCAGACCGTTGATTATTGGCGGAGTAACCATTCCTTACGAAAAAGGGCTGCTTGGGCACTCCGATGCAGATGTGCTGCTGCATGCCATTACTGATGCGATTCTGGGCGCGATTGGAGAAGGGGATATTGGTCGTCACTTTCCTGACACAGATCCGGCATTTAAGGATGCGGACAGTCTGAAATTGCTTGTTCACGTATGGGGGCTTGTAAAGCAAAAAGGATACAAGCTGGGCAATGTGGATGCAACAATTATTGCACAAGCACCGAAGATGGCACCGCACATTCCACAGATGCGAGAGGTACTTGCCCAGGCATTGGAAGCAGATGATCTATCCCAAATCAATGTGAAGGCGACAACGACTGAAAAGCTTGGCTTCACTGGTCGTGGTGAAGGGATTGCTTCACAGGCTGTTTGTTTGCTTGTCAAGGGATGATACTGGGTGTATCATGGATGACATGAATTGTTAGAGATCGATAAGGAAGGTGTCAACATGGCAAATGAGTTTCGCTTGCGGTACGCTCCGAGTCCGACTGGGCACTTGCATATCGGAGGGGCACGTACGGCATTATTCAATTATTTGTATGCACGACGCAACGGTGGCAAGTTCATCGTGCGAATTGAAGATACAGACCAAACTCGCAACGTAGAGAATGCGGCTGAGAAACAAATGGAAAACCTCAAATGGCTCGGTGTTGAATGGGATGAGGGCGAGGATGTTGGTGGACCTTATGCGCCATACCGACAAATGGAACGCCTTGATATTTTCCGTAAATACATAGACCAGTTGTTAGAAGAAGGAAAAGCGTATTACTGTTACGCAACCAAAGAAGAACTGGATGCAGAGCGTGAAGAACAAATCGCTCGTGGAGAAACTCCTCGTATCTCCGAGAGACACCGTAATGTATCGGCTGAGCAAAAGGCTGAATACGAAGCGGAAGGTCGAGTCCCGGCTATCCATTTCCGTGTGCCGGATGATAAGAGCTACGTAGTTAACGACATTATTCGTGGACAAGTAACGTTTGATTCCAAAGAAATGGGAGACTTCGTGATCTGTCGACCAGATGGCATTCCGACGTATAACTTTGCGGTTGTTATCGATGATTACCTGATGAAGATCTCGCACGTAGTTCGCGGTGAAGAGCATCTTTCCAATACCCCGCGCCAGTTGATGATTTACGAAGCATTTGGCTGGGAGCCGCCGCAATTTGCTCACCTTGCCTTAATCTTGAACCAAGATGGCAAGAAAATGAGTAAGCGTGATGAAAGCATCATTCAATTCATTGAACAGTACCGTGATCTAGGCTTCTTGCCAGAAGCGATTGTGAACTTCCTTGTTTTATTAGGGTGGTCCCCAGGTGGAGAAGAAGAGATTTTCTCCAAAGAGAAGATTATTGATCTCTTCTCTCTTGAGCGAGTGAATAAATCACCTGCTGTATTTGATTCAACCAAGATGAACTGGATGAACAACCACTACATTAAACAAAAGCCGCTTGATGTGATTGTAGATATGTGTCTACCACATCTTCAAAAAGCAGGATTCGTTGAAGAAAACCCTTCTGCTGAAGAGTTGGAACGAGTTCGTGGAATCGTTGGTCTCTATCAGGAACAAATGTCCTACTGTGCACAAATTGTGCCGTTGTCAGCCCTTTTCTTCCTGGAAGAAGTGGTGTACGATGAAGAAGCGAAGGACGTTCTCAAGGAAGAGCAGGTTCCGGTTGTTCTCACTGCATTCAAGAATCACCTTGAAGCAGCACCAGAATATACTGTCGATACGATTAATGCAGCCTTGAAAGCTGTTCAAAAAGAAACAGGCCACAAGGGAAAAGCATTGTTCATGCCGGTTCGAGTTGCGATTACGGGTCAAATTCACGGCCGTGATTTGGGTCAATCGCTTTACTTGATTGGACGTGAACAAGTATTGAACCGTATTGATCGTGTAGTAAATAGCTAAGAAGATCAAATAGATCTAATTCAAAAAGGAGGACAAACAGAGCCTCGAAGTTCAAGGCGCCGTAGTACCGAGCAGCGGAGCGTAGGTAAGTCTACGTGAGCAGCGGAGGGGCAAGGTAACGCAGAAATTCGACAGCTATGTTTCCCGGACTTTTTGAATAACCTCTAACCATAGAATTCAGAAAGCTATGAACAGGAGAAGTACACAAGGGATTGTCCCTAGAGAGGATGACATGGGGTGGGAGTCATCTGTCACGAACTTGTGGAAATGCACCTGGGAGCTATCACCAGAAACAAGCGAATCAGTTGGTTGTCATTCGCGTGAAGTATGGTGTATCGGATACCCACCGTTACAGGGGTCAAAAGCGAAGTCGTACAACAAGTAATTGATGTAGACTTAAGCAGAGTGGAACCGCGGATAACACCGTCTCTGTTGCCTGTTCATAGGCAATGGAGGCGGTTTTTTACTTGGGGCGTCAAACTTTAAATCGGAAAGGCTTCAATGGACAGGGGGGCATTCTCATGTGGCGAGCTATCAAACAAGATATAGAAGCTGTAATGGAGCGAGATCCTGCAGCGCGCAGTGTTTTTGAAGTTGTAGTAACCTACTCGGGGCTTCATGCCATCTGGTGGCACCGAATTGCCCACAAGCTTTGGAAGAAAGAATGGTATACACTTGCCCGGATTGTTTCACAGACCTCCCGTTTCTTCACATTAATCGAGATCCATCCAGGGGCCACCATCGGAAACAAGTTATTCATCGACCACGGGGCAGGAGTAGTTATTGGGGAGACCTGTGAAATCGGAGACAATGTTACGATTTACCAAGGAGTCACTTTGGGTGGAACAGGTAAAGAAAAAGGAAAGCGGCACCCAACTGTCGGAGACAATGTAATTATCGCTTCAGGTGCCAAAGTGCTCGGGTCTTTTAAGATCGGTGATAACAGCAAAATTGGTGCAGGGTCGGTCGTTCTGCAAGAGGTACCACCTAATTCAACGGTAGTAGGTATTCCAGGGAAGATCGTGGTGCAGGATGGCAAACGGATAACCAATGATTTCGACCACTGTAATCTGCCGGATCCGATTGAAAATATGTTCCGTCAAATGCAACAGGAAATCGAAGGATTACGTCAGGAAGTAGCACAATTAAAGGAGGACCGAAAACAAAATGAGCATTCAGTTATATAACACTCTCACACGAAAGAAAGAACCATTCATTCCCCTCGAACCGGGTAAAGTAAAAATGTATGTTTGCGGTCCGACTGTCTATAATTACATTCACATTGGGAACGCACGTCCGGCGATTGTTTTTGATACGGTTAGACGCTATTTGCAATATCGCGGATTCGATGTTACTTTTGTGCAAAATATTACGGACGTTGATGATAAACTGATCAAAGTTGCCAATGCAGAAGGAACGACGGTACCAGAGGTAGCCAATCGCTACACGGATGCATACAACGCAGATTTGCGTTCCATCAATGTCATACCTCCCGATATTCAGCCACGCGTGATGCAGACGATTCCGGAAATCATCGAATTTGTCGAAGGGTTGATTGCAAAAGGGTACGCTTATGAAAGCGAAGGGGATGTGTATTTCCGCACGGGTGGCTTCAAAGAGTACGGCAAGCTTTCCCATCAGCCACTAGACGACCTGAAGGCTGGAGCTCGTATTGAAGTCAGCGAGAAAAAGGAAAGCCCACTCGACTTCGCCCTTTGGAAATCAGCAAAAGATGGTGAAATCGCATGGGATAGCCCATGGGGTGAGGGGCGTCCTGGCTGGCATATCGAGTGCTCGGCAATGGCACTGAAATTTCTTGGTGAGTCAATCGATATCCATGCAGGGGGTACCGATTTGGTGTTTCCCCATCATGAAAATGAGATTGCCCAGTCCGAGTGCTTTACAGGTAAACCGTTTGCGAGCTATTGGCTTCATAATGCCATGCTCAACATCAACAATGAAAAAATGTCCAAATCCAAAGGAAACTTCCTGTTATTAAAAGAACTGGCGGCACATTACGGTGGACAATTGATTCGCTTTTTCATGCTAACCGGTCATTATCGTGGGCCGATCAATTTCAGTGATGACTTGCTTGAACAGGCCGCAAACGGATTGGACCGCATAAAAACAGCTTTTGCTAATGTTAAGCATCGAATGGACACTGCTCGCGATGAGGAACCGAACGGGATCGCAGGTGAACAGGAGAAGACAATCATTAGCCTCAGAGAACGATTTATCGCAGAAATGGATGATGATTTCAACACAGCCAATGCCATTACGGTACTGTTCGATATCGCCAAAGAAGCAAATCTCTACCTGCGCAATGCAAATGTTGGGAAAGATCAATTGCAGGCATACCTCGCATTATTTTCGGAGATTGCCAATGTCCTCGGTATTTTCTTGGAAGAGGAAGGAAAAGATTTACTTGATGAAGAGATTGAGCAATTAATTGTGGAGCGTACAGAAGCTCGCAAGTCACGCAATTTTGCGAGAGCGGATGAAATCAGGGATTTGCTGTCAGATAAAGGCATTCTATTGGAGGATACGCCGCAAGGTATTCGCTGGCGTCGAAAATAAGGAGTTAGATTATGTTACGTGAAGATCAAGTGCGTGATCCCAAACAATCAAATCCACTGGTATGGGCGTTTCTTGGCGACGCTACCTATGCGCATTGTGTCCGCTATCATCTAATTGCTCGCGGGATGGTAAAGCCGAATCAGTTGCATAAAGAAGCCAATCGCTATGTGTCAGCAAAAGCGCAGGCGCAAGTTCTTCATGCAATCCTGCCTACACTGACAGAAGAAGAGCAATCAGTAGTGAAACGGGGGCGCAATGCCAAATCAGGATCTGTCGCCAAAAACGCAGATATCATTGATTATCGACATGCGACCGCTTTGGAAGCGTTAATCGGGTATTTATATCTGCAGGCGGAAGAGGAACGGATCGCCCAAATCATGCAGCAGGCATTTGAGATTGTGGAAGGAGCACGGCAAGTATGAGTGAAGAATGGATTGTTGGCAAGAACCCGGTAATCGAAGCTCTCCGTTCAGGGAGAACCATTAATAAAATATGGATCGCAGAAGGCGTAAACAAAAATCAGATGGGCCCAATTCTTGGGTTGGCCAAGGATCAGGGCGTGATCGTGACGACAGCCAATCGCAAAAAGCTGGACCAATTGACCGGAACAGACACGCATCAGGGTGTTATTGCTTCGGTTGCAGCCTATGACTATGTCGAGGTAGACGATATTTTAGCTCGTGCCAGTGAAAAGAATCAGGTGCCTTTCCTGCTGATTCTTGATGAGTTGGAGGACCCTCATAATTTGGGATCAATTTTGCGTACAGCCGATGCAGTTGGGGCGCATGGGGTGATTATTCCGAAGAGACGTTCCGTAAGCCTGACTGCTACAGTCGCCAAAGCATCTGCTGGAGCCATCGAATACGTGCCAGTTGCTCGTGTAACCAATATTGTAAGAACGATAGAAGATTTGAAAAAACAGGGAGTCTGGGTTGCGGGGACAGACGCCTCTGCCAAGCAGGATTTTCGTCAGGGAGATTTCACTATGCCGTTAGCACTTGTTATCGGTAGTGAAGGAAAGGGAATCAGTCGTCTGGTGCGGGACAACTGTGATTTCCTCTTCAGCCTGCCGATGGTAGGACAAGTTACCTCTTTGAATGCTTCTGTAGCAGCAGCTCTTCTCATGTATGAAGTGTATCGTGCGAGAAACCCCTTGGCGTCTACGGTGAAATGAAATGGCAAAAAAGAAGGCTAAACAGCTGTTGATTGTTGACGGTTACAATATCATCGGCGCTTGGCCTGATTTGCGTGTGCTGAAAGATCAGGATCGCATGGATGAAGCTCGTGATTTATTGATTTCCAAGCTTGCGGACTACCAAAGCTTCTCAGGAATCAAGGTTATGGTTGTTTTCGACGCCTATACAATCCCCGGTATAGGGCGAAAGCAGCACGACTATCAGATTGAGATTTTCTTTACCAAAGAAAAGGAAACCGCTGATGAGAGAATTGAGAAGCTTGTCCATGAATTTTACGAGAAAAATCGACAAATCTATGTGGCAACCTCCGATTATACGTCACAAAGGGTAATATTTGGACAGGGTGCATTGCGTAAATCAGCACGGGAGTTATTGTTAGACATAGAAAGTGCAGGGAAGGAAATTGTAGAAAAAGTAAAAGAAACAAATGAAAAACGCTATACCACGCGCATTGCTCTGAACGATGAAATAGCGAAAATATTCGAAAAATGGCGAAGGGAATAAGAGGCAGATCAGTTGACGCTTTTTTATGGGGTCATGTATAATTGTTGTATCTTGGCCGATTAGGGCTGAACGGGTTGAGGAACAGTTTTTTCCGTTCGAAAATGGAAAGTGAGTTGTCGGGGGGGATGAAGGTGAGTGTTGATCTCAAAGAGCAGCAGATAAAACAGCATACACAATATGACCTGATGTCCGATGAAGAAGTAGTCGACTTGGTAAGAGACAACGACGCCGAAGCCCTGGAGTACCTGATTAACAAATATAAGAATTTTGTACGGGCAAAAGCTCGTTCTTATTTTTTGATCGGTGCTGATCGGGAAGATATTGTACAAGAAGGCATGATCGGTCTGTACAAATCCATTCGTGATTTTCGAGGGGACAAGCTTACGTCGTTCAAAGCTTTTGCCGAATTATGTATTACTCGTCAGATAATTACAGCGATTAAGACAGCAACTCGTCAGAAACACATTCCGCTGAATTCTTATGTTTCGTTGGACAAGCCGATTTATGATGAAGATTCAGACCGAACCTTACTCGATGTGATTTGTGGAACCAAGGTGACTGATCCGGAAGAATTGTTCATCAATCGTGAAGAGTTCGACGATATTGAAGGGAAAATGAGCGAGATATTAAGTGATCTCGAGCGCCAAGTCCTCATGCTGTATCTGGATGGTCGTTCCTATCAGCAAATTGCAGTCGATCTGAAGCGTCACGTTAAGTCGATCGATAATGCCTTGCAACGTGTAAAGCGTAAGCTGGAAAAATATCTAGAAGGAAGAGAGATTAATCTGTAGACCAGAGCAATCTCTTTTTTTCTTTAGCTTATAGTTTCGTTATTTCTTCACAAAATCCTGTCTGAAATGAATTTTTTTTTGGAAGGAACAATAAATCTATAATTTGTCAAGGTGTTTTGTTGACACAAAAGTGTTGGTGTGTTAAATTATTTAGGTGGCCATAGAACCGTTTCTATGGTTACTTCTTATGAATCGACACGAAAAAAAGTAGCGGTTTTTTCTGTGTGGTTTGTTCTTTTCTTTTTTTAAATTAAGGTATGAGATGAGATGGAGGTGGCAATGATGCGAGTAAACATTACATTAGCGTGCACCGAATGCGGTGAGCGTAACTATATCTCCACCAAAAACAAACGTACGAATTCTGAGCGCATCGAGAAGAAGAAGTACTGCTCCCGTGACAAGAAGCATACTGTCCATCGTGAAACGAAGTAAAGATGGAAGCAACCAAGTCTGGGGGTGGCGTTATGGGTTTCCTTTCGAGAATTGGGTCCGGATTTCGCCGTACTGGTGAGTTCTTTGGTGATGTCTGGTCAGAGCTGAAGAAAGTTCGTTGGCCGAATCGAAAAGAGTTGACAAGCTATACACTTGTCGTGCTCGTTACGGTTTTCCTGCTTGCGATTTACTTCTATGCGATTGACTTAGGATTGTCTGCGTTGATCGATCTGATTTTAGGTAAGTAATATTCGAAACCTGGGAGGGACGGACGGATTATCGTCCTCGTGGATATGGAAAAAGCATGGTATGTAGTTCATACTTACTCTGGGTATGAAAACAAGGTGAAAACCAATTTGGAAAAACGTGTTGAATCGATGGGGATGGAAGATAAAATCTTCCGCGTCTTGGTTCCAACGGAAGAAGAAATTGAGACCAAAGACGGCAAGAAACGCACCGTCACGAAAAAAGTATTTCCAGGTTATGTCCTTGTTGAGATGGTGATGACCGACGATTCATGGTATGTCGTACGGAATACCCCTGGAGTGACTGGCTTTGTCGGATCCACAGGAGCCGGTTCTAAGCCGACAGCTTTGCTTCCTGGAGAAGCCGAAACGATTCTTCGCCAAATGGGCTTCGAAGCACCAAAAGTCAAAGTCGATTTTGCTCTGCGTGATATGGTCCGTGTAAAAGAAGGTCCGTTTGCTGGCCGTTCCGGACAAATTACCGAGATTCAACCAGACAAGCAAAAAGTACGCGTATTAGTCGATATCTTCGGGCGTGAAACGCCAGTTGAATTAGACTTTACGCAAATTGATAAATTGGATTAGGATTCAACTTGAAAAATATCAGTTGATATGATAAATTTCATTTTGTTTCTGGAATCCGCATTCAGTGTGCGGTTCCCTTAACTCTCACTAGATGATAGAAGTCTTACATAGACTTTCTGATAAAGGTGGGAGGGGGTATACCCCCGCATAACCACATTCGATGAAGGAGGTGTCTTACGTGGCTAAGAAGGTTATCCGCGTAATTAAATTACAAATTCCAGCAGGTAAAGCGAATCCTGCACCTCCAGTAGGTCCGGCTCTCGGTCAAGCTGGTGTTAACATCATGGGCTTCTGCAAGGAGTTCAACGCTCGTACTGAAAGCGAAGTTGGCATGATCATTCCAGTAGAAATTACTGTATTTGAAGATCGTTCCTTCACTTTCATTACGAAAACTCCTCCAGCTGCAATTCTTTTGAAGAAAGCTGCTGGTATTGAGTCTGGTTCTGGTGTACCGAACAAGACTAAAGTTGCAACTTTGAAGCGTGATAAAGTTCGCGAAATCGCTGAATTGAAGCGTCCTGACCTGAATGCAGCATCTGTTGAAGCAGCTATGCGCATGGTTGAAGGTACTGCTCGTTCTATGGGTATCGTGATCGAAGACTAATTGTCTGTTGTTGACAGGTGTACACGAGTTTGTACGCCTGTTCTGTGGGAGGATTAAACCGCTACGACCACATTGAAAGGGAGATGCACAACATGCCGAAACACGGTAAAAAGTATCAAGAGTCTCAAAAGCTTGTTGATAAAAACAAAGTTTACGAAGTGAGCGAAGGCGTTAACCTCGTTAAACAAACTGCAAAAGCTAAATTCGACGAAACTGTTGAAGTAGCATTCCGTTTGGGTGTAGACCCTAAACGTGCTGACCAACAAATCCGTGGTGCAGTTGTATTGCCGCACGGTACTGGTAAAGTACAACGCGTTCTCGTTTTCGCAAAAGGCGAGAAAGCAAAAGAAGCAGAAGCAGCTGGTGCTGACTTCGTAGGCGATGCAGACATGATCGCTAAAATCCAAGGTGGCTGGTTCGACTTTGACGTTGTAGTAGCTACACCTGACATGATGGGTGAAGTAGGTAAATTGGGTCGTGTACTCGGTCCTAAAGGCCTTATGCCAAACCCGAAAACTGGAACCGTTACTTTCGATGTAACCAAAGCTGTGAATGAAATCAAAGCTGGTAAAATCGAGTATCGTGTTGACAAAGCTGGTAACATCCACGCTCCTATCGGTAAAGTATCCTTTGATGCTGACAAATTGGTAGAAAACCTTGCTGCATTGACTGAAGCACTTAACCGTGCAAAACCAGCAGCAGCAAAAGGTGTTTACATGAAAAACGTTTCTATCAGCTCTACGATGGGACCTGGTGTACGCGTAGCTGTTAAATAATGGCGTTTGACTTCCTAAGAGGAAGTTGATATAATATAGCCTGTTGATGAAATTTGAATATGCTTTGCCGTAGACAGAAGGTGTTGAGTCTCGTAGGAGAATCAACTTAAAATCCCTCCGAGGCTCATTGATAGAAGGTAAGAGTTTTACTCTTAATCGGATTATTAATGCCCTCGAGGATATATGTCTCGAGGGCATTTTCAGTTCCAGGATTTAAAGCACGGGAGGTGTAACAATGGCAGAAATTCGTCCAACCGTAATTCGTGAAGAGAAAGTTCAAGTTATTAGCGCTATCGCAACTAAATTGCGTGAAAGTCAAACAACAGTTGTTGCTGACTATCGTGGTTTGACAGTAGCTCAAGTTACTGAACTTCGTAGCCAATTGCGCGCAGCAGGTGTTGAGTTCAAAGTTTACAAAAACTCTTTGGCTCGCCTCGCTACTGCACAAGAAGGATTGTCTGAATTAGACCAATATCTTCTTGGACCAAACGCAATTGCTACTTGCAAAGACGATTTAATCGCTCCTGCGAAAATCTTGTCCGACTTTGCTAAAAAGAACGACAAGCTTGAAATCAAAGGTGGCGTTATCGAAGGTAAAGTTGTAGGTGCGGCTGAAATCCAAACACTTGCTTCTCTACCATCTCGCGAAGGCTTGTTGTCCATGCTTCTTTCCGTACTTCAAGCACCAGTTCGCAACTTCGCCCTTGCTGTTAAAGCTGTGGCAGAACAAAAAGAAGGCCAAGGCGCCTAATCTCTATATTCGAATAGGAGGATTACAAAATGAGCAAAGAGCAAATCTTAGAAGCCATTAAAGGTATGTCCGTTCTTGAATTGAACGATCTTGTAAAAGCAATCGAAGAGGAATTCGGTGTTACTGCTGCTGCTCCTGTAGCTGTAATGGCTGGTGGCGCTGCTGAAGCTGCTGCTGAGCAAACTGAGTTCACTGTTAACCTCGTTAGCGGTGGAGCTTCCAAAATCAACGTTATCAAAGTTGTTCGCGAACTTACTGGCCTCGGCTTGAAAGAAGCGAAAGACCTTGTTGACAACGCTCCTAAAACACTCAAAGAAGGCGTTTCTAAAGATGAAGCAGAAGCACTTAAAGCTAAGCTTGAAGAAGCTGGCGCATCTGTTGAAGTTAAGTAATTCGCCTTTCTATAAGAAGAAATTCCCCTTGCCGTATGGCAGGGGGTTTCTTTCTATCCTCTAGCAACTTCCGAATGAAAGGTGTGTTCATCTTGACTGATCACTACTACACCAATCGTCCTGAAACTCCCCATGACTATCAGAAATTTACATTTACCCTGCGTGATCACACACTTCAATTTGTTACTGACTCGGGGGTATTTTCTCGCGATCGCATTGATTTCGGCAGTGTTTTATTAATTGAAACAATGGAATTAAAGCAAGATGCCAAAGTGCTTGATGTCGGTTGTGGTTATGGTCCAATTGGGCTTACAGCAGCAAAGGTAGCGAATCAAGGGCATGTTACGATGATTGATGTCAACGAACGTGCGATAGCCCTTGCGCGAGAAAATGCAGAAAAGAATCAGATCCGAAATGTAGAATTTCTCGTCAGTGATGTGTATGAAGCGGTGAAGGGTAGACAATTTGATGTTATTTTAACGAACCCTCCCATTCGAGCGGGTAAGGAAGTAGTCCATCGAATTTTTACGGAAGGCTTCGAGCTTTTGACAGATGGCGGAGAAATGTGGGTTGTTATTCAGAAAAAACAAGGTGCACCTTCTGCATTGAAAAAGTTACAAGAAGTATACCGTGAAGTAGAGGAAGTAGAACGCAGCAAAGGTTATTCTATTTTTAGGGCAATTAAGTAAAAAAATCTAATTCTTCTCTTGACGTTGAAATTCGCTTGTGATAGCATTATAAAATGTCAATATGGGTTCATTGTCTAATTTAAGAAATTCCTGTTTTGTCAACCGTTTTTTTCTTCTTGTGAATGTGCCTGATTACCAAGGCTTTTTCATAAAAGGAACGAATGCAGGTGTAAAAAAATGGGAATTCTTTTAGAATAGAGATTTATTTGCTTAAAAATGAGGTTACTGACATAACCCATTTTTATTTTTGTGTGAAAAACTTTGTGTGTAGTAACACAAACATGAGGGGTGAATGAGTTGGCAGGTAAACTGATTCAAAGCGGCAGACACCGCCAGCGTCGTACGTATTCTCGTATTAACGAAGTGTTGGGTCTACCAAATCTAATTGAGATTCAGCAAAAATCCTACCAATGGTTTTTAGACGAGGGTCTTCGCGAGATGTTCCAAGATATTTCGCCAATTCAAGACTTTACTGGAAACCTTGTTTTGGAGTTCATCGACTATAGTCTGGGTGAACCCAAGTACGATGTAGACGAATCTAAAGAGCGCGATGTTACATACGCTGCTCCTCTTCGTGTTAAAGTCCGTCTGTTTAACAAAGAGACTGGCGAAGTGAAGGAACAGGAAGTCTTCATGGGGGATTTCCCGCTGATGACAGAAACAGGAACCTTCATTATTAACGGGGCAGAGCGCGTTATTGTAAGTCAGCTTGTTCGTTCCCCTAGCGTTTACTATAACACGAAAGTAGATAAGAACGGGAAGCAGACGTTTTCTGCAACCGTGATTCCGAACCGTGGTGCATGGCTAGAGTTGGAAACAGATGCTAAAGATATTATCTACGTTCGTATTGACCGTACCCGTAAAATTCCGGTTACTGTCTTGCTTCGTGCTCTCGGATTTGGTTCAGATGTTGATATCCTGAATCTGTTGGGAGAAGATGAGTTCGTCAAGAATTCACTCGAAAAAGACAACACGGATTCTACCGAGAAGGCTTTAATTGAAATCTATGAGCGCCTTCGTCCAGGTGAACCGCCAACGGTTGAAAATGCGAAGAGCTTGCTCGTATCTCGCTTCTTCGATCCAAAGCGCTATGACCTTGCATCTGTAGGTCGCTACAAAATGAACAAAAAGCTCCATATTAAAAATAGATTGTATAACCAACGTTTGGCTGAAACATTGGTTGACCCGCGCACAGGTGAAATTATCGCTGAAGCTGGTCAAATGATTGATCGCCGCATGTTGGATCGTATTCTTCCTGCTCTGGAAGAGAGTGTTGGATACATTGATGTTCGCACTCATGGTGGAGTATTGGAAGAGGACACAATCCGCTTGCAATCCATCAGCATTTTCTCTCCAACCGAAGAAGGCAAGGTTATTAAAGTTATTGGTAACGGTCAAATCGACAAGAATGTCAAGCACATTACTCCTGCCGATATCGTTTCTTCTATTAACTATTTCATTGACCTTCTGCACGGTGTAGGAACAACGGACGATATTGACCATCTTGGTAATCGTCGTCTTCGTTCTGTTGGTGAGCTGTTGCAAAACCAATTCCGTATTGGTTTGTCCCGTATGGAGCGCGTAGTTCGTGAGCGTATGTCCATTCAGGATCAAAACCAAATTACACCACAGGCTTTGATTAACATTCGTCCAGTAATTGCAGCAATCAAGGAGTTCTTCGGTAGCTCCCAGTTGTCTCAGTTCATGGATCAGACGAATCCGCTGGCAGAGCTTACGCATAAGCGTCGTCTTTCTGCACTCGGTCCTGGTGGTTTGACTCGTGAGCGCGCTGGTTTCGAAGTGCGCGACGTTCACCACTCTCACTATGGTCGTATGTGTCCGATCGAGACGCCAGAGGGTCCAAACATCGGTTTGATTAACTCTCTGTCTTCCTTTGCACGTATTAACGATTATGGCTTCATCGAAACTCCTCGTCGTCGTGTCGATGCGGAGACCGGTCGAGTACTGCTTGATATCGATTATCTGACTGCGGATGAAGAAGATGTATATAACGTTGCACAGGCAAATCAACCATTGGATGATGAAGGCTTCTTCGTGAACGAAATGGTAATTTGCCGTCGTAAAGGTGACATCTTGAACATCCCACGCGACAAAGTTGACTTTATGGACGTTTCTCCAAAACAAGTTGTTTCCGTTGCGACAGCGCTCATCCCATTCTTGGAAAATGACGACGCCAACCGTGCCCTCATGGGATCAAACATGCAGCGTCAAGCGGTTCCGCTCTTGATTCCACAGGCGCCGTTTGTTGGTACAGGAATGGAGCATAAAGCAGCGCAAGATTCTGGTGTTGCTGTTGTTGCGAAATGGCCGGGTCAAGTTGAGCGTGTGACTGCACGTGAAATCTGGATTCGTCGTTACAAGGAAATCGATGGTCGCAAAGTAGCTGGTGATATGGACAAATATAAACTTCATAAGTTTATCCGTTCCAACCAGGGCACTTGCATCAACCAGCGCCCGATTGTAAGCAAAGGCGATTGGATTGAACCAGGCGATATTATCGGTGACGGACCATCTACTGAGAAGGGCGAATTGGCTCTTGGACGTAACGTAATTGTTGCCTTCATGACATGGGAAGGTTACAACTACGAGGATGCGATCCTGCTGAGTGAAAAATTGGTTAAAGATGATGTGTATACATCTATCCATATCGAAGAATATGAGTCTGAAGCACGTGATACGAAGCTCGGTCCTGAAGAAATCACTCGTGACATTCCAAACGTGGGTGAAGATGCTCTGAAGAACCTGGATGAGCGTGGAATTATTCGTGTCGGTGCGGAAATTCAAGACGGCGATATTCTTGTAGGAAAAGTTACTCCTAAAGGTGTAACGGAATTGACTGCCGAAGAGCGTCTCTTGCATGCCATCTTTGGTGAGAAAGCTCGTGAAGTACGTGATACTTCCCTTCGTGTTCCACACGGTGGTTCCGGTATTATCGTCGATGTAAAAGTGTTCACTCGCGAAAACGGGGATGAATTGCCTCCGGGTGTAAACCAACTCGTTCGCGTATATATTGCTCAAAAACGCAAGATCTCTGTGGGTGACAAAATGGCGGGACGCCACGGTAACAAAGGGGTTATTGCCCGTATCATGCCGGAAGAAGACATGCCATTCTTGCCAGACGGTTCTCCAGTTGAAATCGTACTGAACCCACTGGGCGTACCATCTCGTATGAACATCGGTCAGGTTCTCGAAACTCACTTGGGTATGGCTGCGAAAATGCTTGGAATCCATGTTGCGACACCAGTATTTGACGGTGCTCGTCAGGAAGACGTATTCAAGACGCTGGATGAAGCCGGCCTAGACCGTGATGGTAAAACCATCCTGTTCGACGGTCGCACAGGAGAGCCATTTGATCGTCGTGTAACGGTTGGTTGCGTTTATATGCTGAAACTGGCTCACTTGGTTGACGATAAGATTCATGCACGTTCCACTGGTCCATACTCTCTCGTTACACAACAGCCGTTGGGTGGTAAAGCTCAATTCGGTGGACAACGTTTCGGGGAGATGGAGGTTTGGGCGCTGGAAGCATACGGTGCTGCATATACACTCCAAGAGATTCTGACTGTCAAATCCGACGACGTGGTCGGTCGTGTGAAGACATACGAAGCAATTGTCAAAGGGGAGAACGTACCAGAACCAGGTGTTCCTGAATCATTCAAGGTATTGATTAAGGAATTGCAAAGCTTGGGTATGGATGTGAAGATCCTCTCTGGTGACGAGCAGGAAATCGAAATGCGAGAAATCGACGACGAGGATGAAGGAACAGGCGAAAAACTGAATCTCGTGCTCGAAGGCGGCGGCGTGGAAGAAGAGTAAGATTCCGGTACAAAGGGAGGTAACGCCCTGTGATAGACGTCAATAATTTTGAATACATGAAGATTGGTCTGGCATCTCCGGACAAAATTCGCTCTTGGTCTTTTGGTGAAGTCAAAAAGCCAGAGACAATCAACTATCGTACACTCAAACCAGAGAAAGACGGTTTGTTCTGCGAACGCATCTTCGGTCCAACGAAGGACTGGGAATGTCATTGCGGTAAGTACAAACGTGTTCGCTACAAAGGCGTAGTTTGTGATCGATGCGGAGTAGAAGTAACCCGTGCTAAAGTTCGTCGTGAACGTATGGGCCACATCGAATTGGCTGCACCTGTATCTCATATCTGGTACTTCAAGGGTATTCCTAGCCGTATGGGTCTTGTACTCGACATGTCTCCACGTTCTTTGGAAGAAGTAATCTACTTCGCTTCCTACGTGGTAACAGATGCTGGCGATACGCCACTTGATAAAAAACAACTTCTTTCCGAAAAAGAATACCGTAACTATCGTGAGAAGTACGGCTATTCTTTCCAAGCGATGATGGGGGCAGAGGCAATCAAGCGTCTGCTCGCTGAAATCGATTTGGATAAGGATGTAGACAGTTTAAAAGAAGAGCTAAAAACGGCACAAGGTCAACGCCGCAACCGTGCGATCAAGCGTCTCGAAGTACTGGAGGCGTTCCGCAACTCCGGCAACCGTCCTGACTGGATGATTCTCGATGTGCTCCCGGTTATTCCTCCAGAGCTTCGTCCAATGGTTCAGTTGGATGGTGGACGTTTCGCTACTTCTGACTTGAATGACTTGTATCGTCGTGTAATTAACCGCAATAATCGTTTGAAACGCCTCCTTGAATTAGGGGCTCCTGATATCATTGTTCAAAATGAAAAACGTATGCTTCAAGAAGCAGTAGACGCCTTAATTGACAACGGACGCCGTGGTCGCCCTGTAACTGGTCCTGGTAACCGTCCACTGAAATCCTTGAGCCACATGCTCAAAGGAAAACAAGGCCGTTTCCGTCAAAACCTTCTTGGTAAACGTGTTGACTACTCTGGTCGTTCCGTTATCGTAGTAGGTCCGAACCTCAAGATGTATCAATGTGGTCTGCCAAAAGAGATGGCTCTAGAGCTTTTCAAACCTTTCGTAATGAAAGAGCTTGTTGCCAAAGGTCTTGCTCACAACATCAAGAGCGCAAAACGCAAAGTAGAACGTGTACAACCGGAAGTATGGGATGTTTTGGAGGAAGTCATCCGTGAGCACCCAGTTCTGTTGAACCGTGCCCCTACCTTGCACCGTTTGGGTATTCAGGCATTCGAACCAGTACTCGTTGAGGGTCGCGCGATTCGTTTGCACCCACTCGTATGTACGGCTTATAATGCTGACTTCGACGGAGACCAAATGGCGGTTCACGTACCGCTCTCAGCAGAAGCTCAAGCAGAAGCTCGTATCCTGATGCTTGCTGCACAAAACATCTTGAATCCGAAAGATGGTAAGCCTGTAGTAACTCCTTCTCAGGACATGGTACTCGGTTCCTATTACCTGACTCTTGAGCGTGAAGGTTCGAGAGGGGAAGGAACAATCTACCGCGATCCTGCTGATGCGATTGCTGCTTATCAAAACGGCTATATTCACTTGCATACTCGCATTGCGATTCCTACGAAGCAATTGAATAAAACATCCTTTACACCAGAACAAGAAAACGCTTTGCTCGTTACAACAGCAGGTAAGATTATCTTCAACGAAATCTTCCCTCCAGAATTGCCATTCATCAACACACCATCCAAAGACAACTTGGCAAATAAAGTACCAGATAAGTACTTCATCTTTGACAAGGGTGCCGATGTAAGTGCGTTCGTGAAGAGCCTTCCTGAAAACGATGCAGTGAAAAAAGGATTTTTGGGTACAATTATCGCTGAGTGTTTCCGCCGTTTTGGAACTACCCAAACATCTGTCATTCTCGACAAGATCAAGGAACTCGGCTTTACCTACTCTACCAAAGCAGGGATCACGATTGCGGTTCACGACATCGTTGTACCTGAGAAGAAAAAAGAAATCCTGGCAGCAGCCGATGAGAAAGTTGCTACCGTTCAAACTCAATTCCGTCGTGGTTTGATCACAGATGACGAGCGTTACGACCGAGTTATCTCTATCTGGTCTAAAGCCAAAGATGAGGTAACTGAAGTGTTGATGAAGTCCATGGATAAGTTCAATGCAATCTTTATGATGGCGAACTCCGGAGCGCGTGGTAACGTTTCACAGATCACTCAGCTTGCTGGTATGCGTGGTCTGATGGCGAATCCGTCTGGTCGAATCATCGAGTTGCCGATCAAATCTAACTTCCGTGAAGGCCTTACGGTATTGGAATACTTTATTTCCACGCATGGTGCTCGTAAAGGTTTGGCAGATACGGCGCTTCGTACAGCGGACTCTGGTTACCTCACTCGTCGACTCGTAGACGTAGCACAAGATGTTATCGTCCGGGACGTGGATTGTGGAACTGATAAAGGTATCCGAGTTAGCGCAATCCGTGATGGTAAAGAAGAAATTGAGAAATTGTCTGACCGTTTGACTGGTCGTACATGCTTCGAAACACTTCGTCATCCTGAGACTAACGAGATCCTTGTTGGTCGTAATGAAGAAATTACAGAAGAGATGGCTGAATATATCGTGAGTATCGGAATCACGGACGTGTATATCCGTAACGTACTTGCTTGCCGTACAAGTCACGGGGTATGTAAACGTTGCTACGGTCGTAACCTGGCAACTGGTGCAGAAGTGGAAATCGGTGAAGCAGTTGGTATCATCGCCGCGCAATCAATCGGTGAACCAGGTACACAGCTTACGATGCGTACATTCCACACCGGTGGGGTTGCGGGAGACGATATTACACAAGGTTTGCCGCGTATCCAAGAGTTGTTTGAAGCGCGCAATCCAAAAGGTCAAGCGATCATTACCGAAATTGATGGTGAGGTTCTCGATATTCGTGAAGGTAAAGACCGTCGTGAGATCGAGGTTCGTGGGGAAGCAGAAAACAAAGTGTATGCTGTACCATACGGTTCCCGCATCAAGGTTGCGCTTAACGCAAAAGTGAATGCAGGGGATGAGCTCACTGAGGGTTCTGTAGACCCGAAAGAAATGCTCAAGGTTCGCGGTCAACGTGGCGTATCCAACTACATCTTGCAAGAGGTTCAGAAGGTTTACCGTATGCAAGGGGTAGAAATCAACGACAAGCACGTTGAGGTTATGATTCGTCAAATGCTCCGCAAACTGCGTGTAGCTGACAGTGGTGACACCGATCTACTTCCAGGTTCCTTTGTTGAGGTTCATGAATTTGAACAAGCCAACGGAAAGGTTCTTTTGGAAGGCGGAAATCCGGCTGTTGGGCGTCCGGTATTGCTTGGTATTACCAAAGCGTCTCTTGAAACTGATTCCTTCTTGTCCGCAGCTTCCTTCCAGGAAACAACTCGTGTCCTGACGGATGCAGCGATCAAAGGAAAAGTAGACCGCTTGTTAGGTCTTAAAGAGAACGTTATTATCGGTAAGCTGATACCGGCTGGTACTGGTATGTCTCGTTACCGCAATACCAAAGTTCTCACTGCAGAACAGCAACAAGCTCTGTTGGAAAGCCAGGAAACTGAGGCTCGTGAAACAGTAACAATGGCTGAATAATATAAAGAGGAAATGCCTGCTGTTGTTTGGTGGGCATTTCCTCTCATTTTTTCTACCAAACTTCTAACAAATATAGTTGACTTTTAAAATGCAACCTGATACTATATTCAAGTGTGCCTGATATACTTTGCTTTGGAGGATATGAAAACATGTCTTATGAAAAAGTAGAGCGGGCAAAGGAGCTGACGATAGGGATTAATCAGACGAAGAAAGCAGTGGAAAATAACTCCGCTGAAGAAGTCTACATCGCCAAAGATGCGGACAAACGTCTGACTCATAAAATCGCTCTCCTATGTAAAGAGAAGGGTGTGCCGGTCATCTACGTTGATTCCATGCGACGCCTAGGCAAAGCTTGTGGAATTGAAGTAGGCGCAGCAATCGCTGCGATCAAAAAAAGTAGTTAATGACGTTTTTGTTGTAAGTTGTGTTGACGACTTCAACAAGGACTTTCTATTTGGCCATTTGTGACTCACCTGGATCTGTGGTCTTGATAAGTAAGAGGAAGGAGGTAAATATAATGCCTACAATTAACCAATTAGTGCGCAAAGGTCGTGAGGACAAAGTAGTGAAGTCTAAGTCCCCAGCTCTCCAGAAGGGGTACAATAGCTTCAAGAAATCCCAAACGAACCAAAGCTCTCCACAAAAACGCGGTGTATGTACTCGTGTAGGTACAATGACACCTAAGAAACCGAACTCCGCACTTCGTAAATATGCTCGTGTTCGCTTGACTAACGGTATCGAGGTAACTGCTTACATCGGTGGTATTGGTCACAACTTGCAAGAGCATAGCGTGGTACTCGTTCGTGGTGGTCGTGTAAAAGACTTACCAGGGGTTCGTTATCACATCGTTCGTGGTGCGCTTGACACAGCTGGTGTTAACAACCGTATGCAAGCTCGTTCCAAGTATGGTACGAAACGTCCTAAGCTTGGTAAAGACGGTAAACCAGTTCAAGCAGCAGCTAAGAAAAAATAATGTCGCATAGCGGCTTACTAAGAACTCATTTTTAGAAGAAGGAGGGGAACAATATGCCACGTAAAGGCCCTGTTACTCGTCGAGACGTATTACCTGATCCTATTCATAATAGCAAACTTGTAACTCGTCTCATCAACCGTATGATGTTAGATGGTAAAAGAGGTGTTGCTCAAAACATCCTTTACTCTTCTTTCAACATTATCTCAGAACGTACAGGTCGTGATGCTATGGAAGTGTTTGAAGAAGCACTTAAAAACATCATGCCAGTTCTCGAAGTTAAAGCTCGTCGTGTAGGTGGTGCAAACTACCAAGTACCGATCGAAGTTAAACCAGAACGTCGTACGACTCTTGGACTCCGTTGGTTGGTAAACTACGCGCGCAATCGCGGAGAGAAAACCATGGAACAACGCCTAGCTAATGAAATCATGGATGCAGCGAATAATACTGGTGCAGCTGTTAAGAAACGTGAGGATACTCACAAAATGGCTGAAGCAAACAAAGCGTTTGCACATTATCGCTGGTAGGATCCAAAGCGGGTGTCCTGATTTGGACACCTGCATTTTCTCATATAATGAGTATGGAAGGAGCATTCCTAAATGGCTCGCGAGTTCTCACTAGCGAATACTCGTAATATCGGTATCATGGCACACATCGATGCTGGTAAAACGACAACTACTGAGCGTATTCTTTTCTATACTGGTCGCGTTCACAAAATTGGTGAGGTGCACGAAGGTGCAGCTACCATGGACTGGATGGAACAAGAGCAAGAGCGCGGTATCACGATTACTTCCGCTGCTACAACCGCTCAATGGGACGGTCACCGTATCAACATTATCGACACTCCAGGGCACGTAGACTTCACAGTAGAAGTTGAACGTTCCCTTCGTGTACTTGATGGAGCGGTAACTGTATTTGATGCAAAGGGTGGCGTAGAACCACAAACGGAAACAGTTTGGCGTCAAGCTGACCGTTATGGCGTTCCTCGTATCTGCTACATCAATAAAATGGATATCCTCGGTGCTAACTTCGACATGACTTTGGAGCAAATCCGTACACGTCTTGGTGCACGTCCAGTAGCTATCCAATATCCAATCGGCGCAGAAGACAAGTTCTTGGGTATGGTTGACCTCGTTGAAATGAAAGCGATCATCTATACTGACGACCTTGGAAAAACTTCTGAAGCTACAGATATCCCTGCTGACTTGAAAGATAAGTGTGAAGAACTTCATCTTGCACTTGTTGAAGCAGCAGCAGAACAAGATGAGGAATTGATGAACAAGTACCTCGAGGGTGAAGAGTTGACGCTTGATGAAATCAAACGCGGCCTTCGCAAAGGTACTATTGAAGTAAGCATCACTCCTGTTCTTTGTGGCTCTTCTTATAAAAACAAAGGTGTTCAACCGATGCTGGATGCAGTAATTGATTACTTGCCAGCTCCGATTGATATCCCTGCAATCAAAGGTACTCTTCCAGATACTGAAGAAGAAGTTACTCGTGAATCCGATGACAATGGTCCGTTCTCTGCTCTTGCATTCAAGATCATGACTGACCCTTACGTTGGTAAGTTGACATTCTTCCGTGTGTACTCTGGTACACTCAGCTCTGGATCTTATGTATACAACTCTACAAAAGGCAAACGTGAGCGCATTGGACGTATTCTCCAAATGCACGCTAACCACCGTCAAGAGATCGAGATTGTATACTCTGGCGACATCGCAGCTGGTGTTGGTCTGAAAGATACAACAACAGGGGATACACTTTGCGATGAAAAATCTCCAGTTATCCTGGAGTCCATGACATTCCCAGAACCAGTTATTCACGTTGCGATTGAACCTAAATCCAAAGCAGACCAAGATAAAATGGGTATTGCCCTTTCTAAATTGGCTGAAGAAGATCCAACGTTCCGTACGCATACTGATGAAGAAACTGGTCAAACGATCATCTCCGGTATGGGTGAGCTTCACTTGGAGATCATCGTTGACCGTATGAAACGTGAATTCAAAGTGGAAGCAAACGTAGGTGCACCTCAGGTTGCTTACCGCGAAACTTTCCGTACGCATGCTAAAGTTGAGGGTAAATTCGTTCGCCAATCCGGTGGTCGCGGTCAATTCGGTCACGTTTGGGTTGAATTCTCTCCACTTGAAGCTGGTAAAGGCTTTGAATTCGAAAACAAAATCGTTGGTGGGGTAGTACCTCGTGAATACGTACCTGCTGTTCAAGCTGGTATCGAAGAATCCATGAAAAATGGTGTACTCGCAGGCTTCCCATTGGTTGATATCAAAGCTGTTCTCGTTGACGGTAGCTACCATGATGTAGACTCCTCCGAGATGGCGTTTAAAGTAGCTGGTTCCTTGGCATTGAAAGAAGCTGCGAAGAAATGTGGAGCAGTACTTCTTGAGCCAATCATGAAAGTAGAAGTTACTGTACCAGATGAGTACATGGGTGACGTAATGGGTGACTTGAACTCCCGTCGTGGACGTATCGAAGGTATGGACGCTCGTGCAAACGCACAAGTAATCCGTTCCATGGTTCCACTTTCCGAGATGTTCGGTTATTCCACAGTTCTTCGTTCCCGTACACAAGGTCGTGGCCAATACTCCATGCATCTTGACCACTACGAAGAAGTACCGAAGTTCATCTCTGAAGAGATCATTAAGAAGTCTAAAGGCAGCTAATTGATTTCTTCATGTCGGCAAAAAAACTTGCTGACGACAAACTTCTACTCTTTATCTTAAGCAAAGAAAGGTTTACAATATTGTTTGGACAACCAAGTTACATATGGTAAACCTTTCTTTAAAACTAGAATTTCTAATTTTTAAGGAGGATTAAATTCTCATGGCAAAAGCTAAGTTCGAACGTAATAAACCACACGTTAACATTGGTACTATCGGTCACGTTGACCATGGTAAAACAACTTTAACTGCTGCTATCACAACTGTATTGGCTCAATCTGGTAAAGCTCAAGCTATGGATTATGGTAGCATTGACGCTGCTCCAGAAGAGCGCGAGCGTGGTATCACAATCAACACTGCACACGTTGAGTATGAAACTGACAACCGTCACTATGCTCACGTTGACTGCCCTGGTCACGCTGACTACGTTAAAAACATGATCACTGGTGCTGCTCAAATGGACGGCGCGATCCTCGTAGTATCTGCTGCTGATGGTCCTATGCCACAAACTCGTGAGCACATCCTTCTTTCTAAACAAGTAGGTGTACCTTACATCGTAGTATTCATGAACAAATGCGACATGGTTGACGATGAAGAGTTGTTGGAACTCGTTGAAATGGAAATTCGTGACCTTCTTTCCCAATACGAATTCCCAGGCGATGACACTCCAGTAATCAAAGGTTCTGCTAAAGAAGCTCTTGATAACCCAACTGGTGACTGGGCAGCTAAAATCAAAGAATTGATGGACGCTGTTGACAGCTACATCCCAACTCCTGAGCGCGCAACTGACAAACCTTTCTTGATGCCAGTTGAGGACGTATTCACAATCACTGGTCGTGGTACAGTTGCTACTGGTCGCGTAGAGCGCGGTGTAGTAAAAGTTGGTGACCAAGTTGAGATCATTGGTCTTGCTGAAGAAACTCGTACAACTACTGTAACTGGTGTTGAGATGTTCCGTAAGCTTTTGGATTCTGCTCAAGCTGGTGACAACATCGGTGCTCTTCTTCGTGGTGTTGAGCGTAAAGACATCGAGCGTGGACAATGTTTGGCTAAACCAGGTTCCGTTAAGCCTTACACTAAGTTCAAAGCAGAAGTTTACGTTCTTTCTAAAGAAGAGGGTGGACGTCACACTCCATTCTTCGCTAACTACCGTCCACAATTCTACTTCCGTACAACTGACGTAACAGGTATCATCCAATTGCCAGAAGGCGTTGAGATGGTTATGCCTGGCGATAACACTGAGTTCACTGTTGAACTTATCGCTCCAGTTGCAATGGAACAAGGTACTCGCTTCGCGATCCGCGAAGGTGGCCGTACTGTAGGCGCTGGCGTAGTTGCTACTATCGTTGAGTAATTTCTGATTACTATAAGAAACCTGTTGGCATTCGTGCTAGCAGGTTTTTTTATTTCCCCAGTCCATCGTATTTTTCCATTACAATTATCAAAAGATTCAATAATGAAATTATTTGATTCTGTGATACAATACGAAAAACAAAAGCGCAAGGTAGAGGAGATGACCACTCTTTGTGGAGAATAAAGATCGGATTGTATATGTGATATTGTGTGGGGTTATTGCTGTATGGGGTTTGAATGTGGTCATGGTCAAATACTTGGCCTTTTTTCCACCGGTGCTCATCGCTGCAATACGGATGAGTGTAGCAGCCATAGCATTACTCCCGATTGTATTTTGGAAAACAGAAAAACCTGATCTTAATCGAAAAGACTGGTTGTACATTGGCGCAGTGGGAATAACCTCAATCACTTTGCATCAAATTTTGCTTGCTTGGGGTATTCAACAGACAACCGCAGGGACAGCTTCACTTATATTAGGCTTGAACCCTCTAGCAACAGCAGTAGTGGCGATACCGCTTCTTGGAGAAAAGTTAACCAGGCGCAAGTCACTAGGAATTGCCTTGGGTTTCGGTGGAGTATTGCTCGTTGTATCTTCCAATAGCCAGGGTATCTCTTTTACAGGGTGGGGCGATCTTATTGTTTTCGTCTCCATGTTGATGTATGTAGCAGGGGGAATATTAATTAGAAGAGCGACTGGTAGAGGAGTTCCGGTACTTGCGGTGACAGCCTACTCACATGCAATCGCATCGGTAATCTTGTGGATTACAGCGTTGATTGTTTATCCTACTGAGGTATTTACGCAAATTGATACCAGACCTTTTACATGGGGAGTAATCGCAACGTCTGCTATCTTTTCTAGTGCAATAGGGACGCTGGGGTGGAATTATGGAATCAGGCAACTCGGTGCGGGGAGAACAGCAATCTTTTTGAATGGAATGCCATTGGCCAGTCTTTTATTTGCTGCAGTACTATTGGGAGAACAGCTGCATCTCTATCATTTGCTTGCCCTAATGATGATCATTAGTGGAGTATACTTGGGTACGCAAAAACAAGCGACTTTGCAAATTCCTGCCCAACTATCCAAATCAGGTTAAATTAAGAAGAATAAAAAAGCGTAGAGCTGAGATCTACGCTTTCTTCTATTATATAGAAGGTATTGTTGGAATAGAGGGAATACCGATTATAATGTGGCCAGATGATTCGTAGTCTCGTCATCCTCAGAATTAATCATATGTTCCGCCACCTGCGTCAATCGCTCCCACAGGTAATCCCGTGCAACACCCTCCAATCCGATTTCATCCATTGACGCACGCATCAGCTTTAACCAACGTTCTGCACGTTTTGGTGTAACCTGAAAAGGGTTATGTCTGGCTTTCATCATTGGATGTCCGTACTGATTGGAGTATAGTGTTTCGCCACCGAGAAATTGGGTCAGAAACATAAATTGCTTTTGCTCAGTCAATGCAAGGTCGGGAGGGAAGATAGGACTTAACAACGGGTCTTTAGCGACACGAGGGTAAAAATTTGCAACCAGTTTACGGATCGTTGCTTCACCGCCGATTGCATCATAAGGCGTTTGATCAACCATTTTAACTGTCTCCTTATCCCTGAATTTTAATAAAAAGTGGGCCAATATCTCATGTGTACCACAAACATAGACGAAAGTCCAATGTACCAGTTACTGCCGCTTGCATTTATAGAACAAAATCAGTATTATTGTTCAAGTGAGTTTATGAAAGACTATCTTTTTAATCAACAAAACACAAGTGCGAAAAAAATGTGACGATGAAGGAAAAAGTCCTTGCATCGCCTATTCATTTTTAGTACAATAGTGAATGTTGGTCATGGACTTGCGATGATGTGGGAGGTTGCTGACACACCCGGACCCTTTGCCATGGCCGGGGTGCAGGATATTTCCACGGAGAAATGTCCGTTATATAAATGGGCGAAAAAGGAGGGACTACAATGGCAAAACAAAAGATTCGTATCCGTTTGAAGGCGTATGATCATAAAATCCTCGATCAATCCGCTGAGAAAATCGTAGAAACAGCGAAACGTTCCGGAGCTAATGTATCTGGACCGATCCCGCTTCCTACTGAGAAAGCAGTGTACACGATTCTGCGTGCGGTTCATAAGTACAAAGATTCTCGTGAGCAATTTGAGATGCGTACACACAAACGTCTAATCGACATCTTGAATCCAACACCACAAACGGTTGATGCACTCATGCGTTTGGATCTTCCATCTGGTGTGGATATCGAGATCAAACTCTAAGTCGAAAATATGATACACACGTCGACGTTGTCTTGACAAGTGGCGTGTAGCATAGAAAAGCAGCACTTCTGAAGGGTAACCCTTAAACGCGCCCCTGCACATCAGTGGGGACCTGATACAACAAATGGTCATTAAGTTATTTGAATGAAAAGTAAGGTACAGGAGGTGGCACAAATGACCAAAGGAATCTTAGGGAAGAAATTGGGTATGACCCAAGTGTTCGGTCCAAATGGAACAGCGATTGCTGTAACAGTTATCGAAGCTGGCCCTTGCGTAGTTCTTCAAAAGAAAGATGTTGAGAACGACGGATACGAGGCGATCCAAATCGGTTTCGATACCAAAAAGGACAACCGTGCTAACAAGCCTGAAAAAGGAATTGCTTCCAAGGCTAGCACGACACCTAAGCGCTTCGTTCGTGAAATTAAAGGGATTGACCTCGCGAGTTATGAGGTTGGTCAAGAAATCAAAGCTGATTTGTTTGCTGCAGGAGAAGTTGTTGACGTAGCTGGTATCTCCAAAGGAAAAGGTTTCCAAGGTGCTATCAAACGCCATAACCATTCTCGCGGACCAATGGCTCACGGTTCCCGCTATCATCGTGGACCAGGTTCTATGGGTTCTATCGCAGCTAACCGTGTATTCAAAGGCCAAACATTGCCAGGTCAAATGGGTGGAGACAACATTACTATCCAAAACCTCGAAGTAGTCAAGATTGACGCTGAGCGCAACTTGATTCTCGTAAAAGGCTCTGTACCTGGACCGAAAAACAGCTATGTGGTCGTTCGTACGGCTGTCAAGAAGTAAGGAAAGGAGGAACAGACATGCCAAAAGTTGCTTTATATAACCAAACAGGCGCACAAGTTGGCGAAGTTGAGTTGGCAGATAGCGTTTTCGGAATCGAGCCAAACAGCGCGGTATTGTACGATGCAATCGTAATGCAGCAAGCTTCCCAACGCCAAGGAACTCATGATGTGAAAAACCGCTCTGAAGTACGCGGCGGTGGACGCAAACCATGGCGTCAAAAAGGTACTGGTCGTGCACGTCAAGGATCCATCCGTTCACCACAATGGAAGGGTGGGGGCGTTGTATTCGGACCAACACCTCGCAAATACGGTTACAAGTTGAATCGTAAAGTTCGTCGCTTAGCTCTTAAATCTGCGCTTTCTACTAAAGTGCAAAACAACGAGTTGCTCGTACTTGACGCATTGAACTTGTCTGCTCCAAAAACGAAAGAAATGACAAGCGTGTTGAGCAGCTTGAAAGTCGATCGCAAAGTGTTGATCGTAACTTCCGAGTTCGACCAAAACGTAGCCCTTTCTTCCCGTAACATTCCAGGAGCAAAATTTGTTGATGCAGCAGGTATCAACGTTCTTGATTTAGTAGCTCATGATAAAGTAATCGTAACGAAAGATGCGGTTGCGAAGGTAGAGGAGGTGCTCGCATAATGAAGAGCCATTTTGATATTATCAAGCGCCCTATCATTACTGAGCGCACTACCGATATGATGGCTGACAAGAAGTACGTTTTCGAAGTACCTCTTAAAGCTAACAAAACCGAAATCAAGCAAGCGATCGAAAAAGTATTCGGCGTAAAAGTAGAAGCTGTTAACACAATCCGTGTAGCTGCTAAACCAAAACGCTACGGTAAATACGCAGGTTACACATCCGAGTGGAAGAAAGCAATCATTAAATTGACTGCTGACAGCAAAGATCTCGAATTCTACGAAGGCGTGTAATACCGACGACTTTCGACAAGGAGGGAAATGTAAATGGGTATCAAAAAGTTTAAACCGACTTCTCCTGGTCGTCGCCAAATGACGGTTTCTACCTTTGAAGAGATCACAACCTCCACTCCGGAGAAATCTCTGTTAGCACCTCTTAGCAAAAAAGCAGGTCGTAACAACCAAGGTAAAATCACCGTTCGTCATCAAGGTGGCGGTCACAAACGCAAATACCGCATTATCGACTTCAAGCGTGACAAAGATGGTATCGTAGGTCGCGTTGCAACAATCGAGTACGATCCAAACCGTTCCGCTAACATCGCATTGATCAACTATGCTGATGGTGAAAAGCGTTACATCTTAGCTCCTTTGGGACTTAAAGTAGGAGATCAAATCGTTTCTGGTGCAGATGCTGACATCAAAACTGGTAACGCACTTCCACTTGAGAACATCCCAGTAGGTACTACCATCCACAACATCGAATTGAAACCTGGTAAAGGTGGACAATTGGTTCGTGCAGCTGGTGCTGAAGCGCAACTCCTCGGCCGTGACGGCGATTTCGTAATCGTACGTTTGGGTTCTGGTGAGATCCGTCGTTTCCACAAAGAATGCCGTGCGACAATCGGTCAAGTAGGTAACCTCGACCACGAGTTGATCAACATCGGTAAAGCAGGTCGTTCCCGCTGGTTAGGCGTTCGCCCAACTGTACGTGGTAGCGTAATGAACCCGAATGATCACCCACACGGTGGTGGTGAAGGCCGCGCTCCTATCGGACGTAAAGCACCTGTTACTCCTTGGGGTAAACCTGCACTTGGTCTCAAAACTCGCAAAAAGAAAAACAAGTCCGATCAATATATCATCCGCCGCCGCAAAAAATAAGGCAGGATGAAACAATAACCGAACGCCTTTGGCGAAGGGAGGTTCACATATGGGACGCAGCTTGAAAAAAGGCCCTTTCATTGATGACCATTTGATGAAGAAAGTTGTTGAACTGAACGATAAAGGTGAAAAACGCGTAGTTAAAACCTGGTCTCGTCGTTCTACAATTTTCCCTGATTTTGTTGGTCACACTTTTGCAGTATACGATGGCCGCAAACACGTACCAGTTTACGTAACAGAAGACATGGTCGGTCACAAACTAGGTGAGTTCGCGCCAACTCGTACCTTCAAGGGTCATGTCGACAACGACAAAAAATCCAAGAAGCGCTAATTTTCTCTTCTAGAGAGGAGGTACAAAAATGGAATCCAAAGCAGTTGCTCGCAATATTCGTATTGCTTCTCGTAAAGTTCGCCTTGTGGTTGACTTGATCCGAGGTAAGCAAGTAGGTGAAGCATTGGCGATCTTGAAACACACGCCGAAAGCAGCTTCTCCTGTTGTTGAAAAACTTCTGAAATCGGCTATCGCTAATGCGGAACACAACTACGAAATGGATATCAACACACTTGTTGTTGGTAAAATCTTCGTAGACCAAGGTCCAACCTTGAAACGCTTCCGTCCGCGCGCAATGGGTCGTGCAAGCCGTATCCATAAACGTACTAGTCATATTACAGTAGTACTAAACGAGAAATAAGGAGGGATTACGTGTGGGTCAAAAGGTAAGCCCGGTTGGTCTTCGAATTGGTGTTATTCGTGACTGGGAATCCAAGTGGTACGCTGACAAGGATTTCGCTAGTCTTTTGCATGAAGACCTTCGCATCCGCAAGTATGTTAAAGGCCGTCTCAAAGACGCGGCTGTTTCTACGATCGAAATCGAACGTGCGGCTAATCGCGTAAACGTAACTATTCACACGGCTAAGCCTGGTATGGTTATCGGTAAAGGTGGAGCTGAAGTAGAAGTACTTCGCAAAACTTTGAGCGAAATGTCCGGCAAACGCGTTCACATCAACATCAATGAGGTTAAAAAACCTGACCTTGATGCTACACTTGTAGCAGAAAATATTGCTCGTCAATTAGAAAACCGTATTTCTTTCCGTCGTGCGCAAAAACAAACGATCACTCGTTCTATGCGCTCTGGTGCGAAAGGTATCAAAACTCTCGTAAGTGGCCGTCTTGGTGGAGCGGATATCGCTCGTTCTGAAGGTTACAGCGAAGGTACAGTACCTCTTCACACACTTCGTGCGGATATCGATTACGGAACAGCAGAAGCACACACTACTTATGGCCGTATCGGTGTAAAAGTGTGGATCTACCGTGGTGAAGTTCTTCCTACAAGAAAGAACGTAGCCGTTGAGGAAGGAGGCAAGTAAACATGTTGACGCCAAAACGCGTAAAACACCGCAAACAACACCGTGGTAAGATGGCGGGTAACGCTAAAGGTGGTACCACCATCGCGTTCGGTGAATACGGTTTGCAAGCTCTCGAGCCATCTTGGATCACGAACCGTCAAATCGAAGCAGCACGTATTGCGATGACTCGTTACATCCGCCGTGGCGGTAAAGTATGGATTAAAATTTTCCCTGACAAACCAATCACTCAAAAACCGTTGGAAGTCCGCATGGGTTCCGGTAAAGGTTCTCCTGAGAAATGGGTTGCAGTAGTAAAACCAGGCAAGATCATGTTTGAACTTGCTGGCGTGTCTGAAGAAGTAGCGCGTGAAGCAATGCGCCTTGCTATGCACAAACTTCCAATCAAATGTAAGTTTGTTAAGCGCGAAGAAGTGGGTGGTGACGCACATGAAGGCTAATGAATACCTCAATTTGACCACTGCTGAGATCGAACAAAACGTTTCTTCTCTCAAGGAAGAATTGTTTAACCTCCGTTTCCAATTGGCTACTGGTCAACTGGAGAACACCTCTCGTATTAAGCAAGTTCGTAAGGATATCGCACGTGCGAAAACCATCCTACGCCAGAGAGAATTAGGAATCGGCTAATAAAGGAAGGAGGTTCGAACGATGACTGCAGAACGCAATATGCGTAGAACCATGACTGGTCGAGTTGTGTCTGACAAGATGGACAAAACCATCGTGGTACTAGTTGAAACCTATAAGAAACATCCTTTGTACGGTAAACGCGTGAAATACTCTAAGAAATTTAAAGCGCATGACGAGAACAACACGGCTAAAACAGGCGATATCGTTGAGATCATGGAAACTCGTCCGCTTTCTAAAGACAAGAAGTTTCGCTTAGTGAAGATCGTCCAAGAGGCAGTAATCGTATAAGCAAGATTTCGGATGAAATAATCCGAAGGGAGGGACTTTGAATGATCCAAACACAAACCAGATTGGCTGTTGCAGACAACTCCGGTGCGAAAGAATTAATGTGCATCAAGGTTCTCGGTGGTTCCGGTCGTAAAACTGCGAACATCGGTGATATCATCGTATGTTCCGTTAAATCCGCTACACCCGGTGGCGTTGTCAAGAAAGGTCAAGTGGTAAAGGCTGTTGTAGTGCGTACCGTTCGTGGTGTTCGCCGTAACGATGGTTCTTATATCCGCTTTGATCAAAACGCAGCTGTAATCATCAAGGAAGATAAATCTCCTCGTGGTACTCGTATCTTTGGCCCGGTTGCTCGTGAACTCCGTGACAAAGAATTTATGAAGATTATCTCCCTCGCTCCAGAGGTTATCTAATCGACACGTTCAAGATATGCAGTTTGTTCGATAGGAGGTGCACCAAGCGATGCACGTTAAAAAAGGCGATACCGTTATCGTGATTACGGGCAAGGATAAAGGTAAAAAAGGTCGCGTGTTGGCTGCTTATCCGAAGAAGGATCGTGTTTTGGTTGAAGGTATCAACCTGATGAAAAAACACACTCGTCCTTCTCAAGCAAATCCACAAGGCGGGATTGTTACACAAGAAGCGCCAATCCACGTTTCTAACGTATCTTTAATTGATCCTAAGTCCGGCAAACCAACTCGAATCGGATATAAAGTATTAGACAACGGTACTAAAGTACGTGTTGCAAAAAAATCTGGCGAAGTAATCGATAAGTAGTCAGGTCTGAAAGGAGGATGTCCTAGATGGCAACAAGATTGAAAGAAAAATATCAAGCGGAAATCGTGCCTGCACTCATGACAAAGTTCAGCTATGCGAGTGTAATGCAAGTTCCTAAAGTTGAGAAAATCATCATCAACATGGGTGTTGGTGAAGCGGTTGCTAACGCGAAATCACTCGATACTGCTATTGAGGATTTGCAGTTGATCGCTGGTCAAAAACCAGTGGTTACTCGTGCAAAGAAATCTATCGCAGGTTTCAAATTGCGTGAAGGTATGCCAATCGGTGCAAAAGTGACACTACGCGGTGAGCGTATGTACCACTTCCTCGACAAATTGATGAACGTATCTCTACCACGTGTACGTGACTTCCGCGGTATCTCTTCCAAGGCTTTTGACGGTCGTGGAAACTATACCCTCGGTTTGAAAGAACAACTCATCTTCCCTGAGGTTGAGTATGACAAAATCGATAAAGTTCGCGGTATGGACATCGTAATTGTAACATCCGCTAAAACGGATGAAGAAGCTCGTGAGCTATTAACACAAATGGGCATGCCATTCCGTAAATAAACCCTATCGTAAGGAGGGAAAAACGTGGCAAAAAAATCAATGGTCATCAAGCAACAGCGCAAACCAAAATTCGAAGTGCGCGCTTACACTCGTTGCGAACGTTGTGGTCGTCCCCACTCCGTATTACGCAAATTCAAATTATGCCGTATTTGCTTCCGTGAATTAGCCTACAAGGGTCAAATTCCAGGCGTGAAAAAGGCTAGCTGGTAGTATAGACGGGAAGGAGGTTTTACTCTCATGGTTATGACTGATCCAATCGCAGATATGCTAACTCGTATCCGCAATGCGAATATGGTTCGCCACGAGAAAGTGGAGATCCCTGCATCAAACCTCAAAAAGGAAGTAGCACGTATCCTTAAAGAAGAGGGTTTCATTCGCGATGCTGAGTTTGTAGATGATAACAAACAAGGCATGATTCGCTTGTTCTTGAAATACGGTGCGAACAATGAACGTGTAATCACTGGTCTGAAACGCATCAGTAAACCTGGTTTGCGCGTTTACGCACAAACAAATGAAGTTCCACGTGTTCTTGGTGGACTTGGTATTGCAATCATTTCAACTTCCGCAGGTGTTATGACAGACAAACAAGCTCGTCAAGCACATGTTGGCGGAGAAGTTCTCGCATACGTTTGGTAATTAACGATTCACACAGGAGGTGCAAGACATGTCACGTGTCGGTAAAAAACCGATAGCGGTTCCTGCAGGCGTTACCCTCACTCTGAACGGTAGTGAGCTGACGGTAAAGGGCCCTAAGGGTACACTCGTTAAAGAATTCCACCCGGACATCAAAATCAATATCAGCGATGCTGAAGTTGTTGTTGAGCGTCCAACTGATAACAAATTGCATCGTTCCTTGCACGGTACGACTCGCGCATTAGTTGCAAATATGGTAACTGGTGTGTCTGCAGGTTTCACTCGTACGTTGGAACTGGTGGGCGTCGGGTACCGTGCTGCCAAAGCTGGCAACGGTGTAACTCTTTCTCTCGGTTTCTCTCATCCAGTTGAAATTTCACCTGAAGAGGGAATCGAAATCGAAGTTCCTAACCAAACAACTTTGATTATCAAAGGTATCAATAAAGAGCGTGTAGGCCAAGTTGCAGCTGAAATTCGCGCTATTCGTAAGCCTGAGCCATACAAAGGCAAAGGTATTAAGTACAGCGATGAAGTTGTTCGCCGCAAAGAAGGTAAAAAAGGTAAATAAACTTCATAGTTCCATGAGAAGGGAGGCCGCGTAATGTTTACCAAAGCCGATAAGAACAAAGCTCGGAAAAAGCGTCAACTCCGTATCCGCAAACGCGTGATCGGTTCTGCTATTCGTCCGCGCTTGAACGTTTTCCGTTCTTCCAAGCATATCTATGCTCAATTGATTGATGATGTAACTGGTGCAACTATCGCATCTGCATCTTCATTAGATAAAGAACTCGGACTCAAAAACGGATCAAATATCGAAGCAGCTGCTGCTGTAGGATCTTTGATCGCAAAACGTGCCGTAGAAAAAGGTACAACTGAAGTAGTTTTTGACCGTGGTGGTTACTTGTACCATGGACGTATCCAAGCACTTGCTGACGCAGCTCGTGAAGCTGGTCTGCAATTCTAATCAACAAGATTTTGTGTTAACAAGGAGGGTAAGGAATGCGTATCGACCCTAGCAAATTAGAGCTAGAAGAAAAAGTCGTCGCTGTTAACCGCGTTGCGAAAGTGGTTAAGGGTGGTCGTCGTTTCAGCTTCAGCGCTTTAGTCGTTGTTGGTGATAAAAACGGTCACGTAGGCTCAGGTATGGGTAAAGCCCAAGAAGTGCCAGACGCTATCCGTAAAGCGATTGAAGACGCGAAGAAAAACTTAATCCGCGTGCCTTTGAAAGGTACTACTATTCCTCATCAAGTACTTTGCCATTTCGGTTCTGGTAAAGTATTGATCAAACCAGCTTCCGAAGGTACTGGAGTTATCGCTGGTGGTCCAGTTCGTGCGGTTCTTGAACTTGCAGGTGTGGGCGATGTATTGAGTAAATCTTTGGGTTCTAACAACCCAATCAACATGGTTAACGCAACTCTGGAAGGGCTTAGTCGCCTGAAAACCGCTGAAGAAGTGGCTAAGTTGCGTGGTAAATCTGTTGAAGATTTATTAGGTTAGGAGGAGAGATAGGGACATGGCTAAGCAATTGCAAATTACCCTTAAACGTAGTCTGATCGGTCGCACTCAAGATCAGCAAGCTACGGTGAAAGCTCTCGGCCTTCGCAAAATTCACCAATCTGTAGTAAAACAAGATAACCCAGCGATTCGTGGGATGATTTTCAAAGTAAAACATCTCGTAGAAGTTGCTGAAGTTGAAGCATAAGATCGATTTTTTTAGTTAGGAGGTGCAACGTATGAAATTGCATGAACTGAAACCGGCAGAAGGTTCCCGTCACACTCGCAAGCGCATCGGTCGCGGTATCGGTAGCGGAACTGGTAAAACAGCTGGTAAGGGTCACAAAGGTCAAAACGCACGTTCTGGCGGTGGTGTACGTCTTGGATTCGAGGGTGGACAAAACCCGTTGTTCCGTCGTTTGCCTAAGCGCGGTTTCACGAACATTACTCGTAAAGAGTATGCGATTGTTAGCCTAGATGCTTTGAATCGTTTTGAAGAAGGCACTGTAGTAACTCCAGAGCTTTTGAAAGAAACTGGTGTTATCAGCGCACTTCGTGATGGCGTAAAAGTATTGGCTAATGGTGAATTGAACGTGAAGCTTACTGTTAAAGCTCACAAGTTCTCAGGTGCGGCTGCTGAGAAGATTGCTCAAGTCGGTGGAACTACCGAGGTGATCTAATGTTAGCGAGCCTCTCTAACATTTTTAAAATAAGCGATTTGCGTCGGAAGGTGCTATTCACTCTTGCGATGCTTATCGTCTTCCGAATTGGGAGCTTTGTTCCAGTTCCTAATATAAACGTTGAGCTGTTGAAGGCTGGGTCCAACAACTTCTTAGGTTTCCTTAACACATTCTCAGGTGGAGCGTTAGCCAATTTCTCGTTATTTGCAATGGGAATCATGCCGTACATTACTGCATCGATTATCATGCAGCTTTTATCGATGGAGGTTGTGCCGAAGTTCACACAGTGGGCACGTGAAGGCGAAGTAGGCCGAAGAAAAATTGCTCAAGTTACACGGTATGGGACGATCATTCTTGGCTTGATCCAATCTGTTGGGATGACAGTCGGCTTTAACCGCATGTATCCAGGATTGGTTGCTGATGAATCAACGATGAGCTATGCATTAATTGCTTTAACCCTTACTGCAGGAACGGCCTTTTTGATGTGGATGGGTGAGCAAATTACGGAAAAGGGAATTGGTAATGGTATTTCTATCATTATCTTGGCTGGGATTATCGCTGCAATTCCAACAGGGGTTCAAACAATCGCAACTACCCTTTTCATGAATGCAACTGATCAAATTTTCTTCAGTATTGTCAAGGCATTAATGATCTTACTGGTTATTGTAGCGATTATCATTGGTGTCATTTACATGCACCAAGGACTTCGTAAAATTCCAGTGCAGTATGCGAAACGTGTAGTTGGCCGCAAGATGTATGGTGGACAATCGACTCACATTCCGCTCAAAGTTAACTCTGCTGGGGTTATTCCAGTAATCTTTGCAGTTTCCCTGGTTATCTTCCCTGCAACTATTGCAAGTTTCTGGGCTGATCCATCAGGAGAAGGAATTGCAAACTGGATTTATCAGCATTTCCAAATTAATTCACCATTAGGCATGACATTGTATGCTATTCTGATTATCGGATTCACATACTTCTACACGTTTGTGCAGATTAATCCCGTACAAATGGCGGAGAACATGAGAAAAAATGGTGGGTATATTCCTGGAATCCGACCTGGTAAAAACACCGAAGTATACATTACACGCACATTGAACCGCCTTACTTTGGCAGGTGCGATATTCCTGACTGCTATCTCTATTCTTCCGTTTTTCTTCAGTTACATTGCTGGATTGCCACAGTCGATCTTTATCGGCGGTACGTCCTTACTGATCGTAATTGGGGTTACTCTGGATACGATGAAGCAGATTGAAAGTCAGTTGATTAAGCGCCATTACAAAGGGTTCATTAAGTAATGTAACGTTCGTTGTATATAATGAAGAAATATCAAATTTCTTCAGATCGGTCGGGGGGATAGACTATGAATATTATTTTGATGGGCTTACCTGGTGCCGGTAAAGGGACACAGGCTGAGCGTATCGTAAAAGAGTTCAATATCCCACACATCTCAACAGGCGATATGTTCCGAGCTGCCGTGAAAAATGAAACTCCACTTGGACTAGAAGCAAAATCCTATATGGATAAAGGCAACCTTGTTCCAGATGAAGTTACGATCGGTATCGTTCGTGAACGCCTGAGTAATGATGATTGTGAAACGGGATTTCTGCTAGATGGTTTTCCACGCACAGTGCCACAAGCAGAAGCGTTGACAGCTACATTAAAAGATATGGGTCGTAAAATCGACTATGTCATTAATATCGCTGTTGATCGCGATAAACTGATTGAACGGTTAACTGGTCGTTGGATTTGTCCAACTTGCGGTTCCAGCTATCACACAATCTTCAACCCACCACAAGTGGAAGGGATTTGTGATAAAGACGGTGGTAAGCTTTACCAACGAGACGATGATAAGATTGAAGTGGTTGCACAGCGCCTAGATGTAAACATTGCTCAATCCCAACCACTCATTGATTATTATTCGACACAGGGGCTGCTTCGCAACGTAAACGGAGAGCAAGATATCGATGTAGTATTTACTGAGATTGCCTCTTTACTGCGAGGGTAAGCGCGAATGATCATCTTAAAATCCAAAACGGAAATTGATATCATGCGCGAAGCTGGGCGCATCGTCGCTTTGACTCATCAAGAACTGGCGAAAGCAATTAAGCCAGGTGTTACCACAAAGCAACTCGATGAATTGGCCGAAACCTTTATTCGTAGCAAGGGAGCAGTACCTTCCTTCTTAGGATATGGTGGCTTCTCAGGTAGTATTTGTGCTTCAGTCAACGAGGAACTCGTACATGGGATTCCAGGTAAGCGTACGTTACAAGAGGGCGACATCATCAGTATTGACATCGGTGCCCAGTTTGAAGGGTACCATGGGGATTCCGCTTGGACGTACGGGGTCGGCAAGATTTCTGAAGAAGATCAACGCTTGATGAAGGTAACGGAAGAGTCATTGTACAAGGGATTAGAGAAAGCAATTCCTGGCGGACGTCTTTCTGATATTTCACATGCGATTCAGATTCATGCTGAAGCAGCCGGCTTCACTATTGTTCGTGAATATGTGGGGCATGGTATCGGGCGAGGTTTGCATGAAGATCCGCAAATTCCTAATTATGGACCACCAGGTCGTGGCCCACGCTTAAAACCGGGAATGGTTTTGGCAATTGAGCCGATGGTGAATGCAGGGGAACGATATGTTCGGACTCTGGAGGACAACTGGACAGTTGTTACCATAGACGGCAAAAATTGTACTCATTATGAGCATACCATCGCGATTACGGAAGATGGATTTGAGATCTTGACCAGGCCTTAACGATGGTAATCTGATTACCGGAGTATACCTAAGCTCATGGTCAGACTGAAGAAGATACGAAAGGAGATTGAGAATGGCCAAGGATGATGTAATTGAAGTTGAGGGTACAGTAATTGAACCCCTACCGAACGCAATGTTTCGTGTAGAATTGGAAAATGGACACAAGGTATTGGCACATGTTTCCGGCAAAATTCGCATGCACTTTATCCGTATCCTACCGGGAGATAAAGTAACTGTTGAATTATCACCATATGATTTAACACGCGGTCGTATAACCTACCGCTACAAATAGTAATCAACCCCTAAAAGAGGGAGGCAAGAAACCATGAAAGTGAGACCGTCGGTTAAACCAATTTGCGAAAAATGCAAAGTCATTCGCCGCAAAGGGAACGTAATGGTTATTTGTGAAAACCCAAAACATAAGCAAAAACAAGGGTAATTCCAAGGAGGTGCTTTTACAGCATGGCACGTATTGCAGGCGTTGACTTGCCTCGCGAAAAACGCGTGGAGATCTCATTGACCTATATCTTCGGTATTGGTCGTCCCACGTCCCAACGTATTCTGGCTGAAACCGGCATTAACCCTGATACTCGCGTTCGCGATCTGACTGAAGACGAAGTTAGCAAACTTCGTGAATTCATCGACAAGAACATTAAAGTAGAAGGCGATCTTCGCCGTGAAGTTTCTCTGAACATCAAACGTTTGATGGAGATCGGATGTTTCCGTGGAATCCGTCATCGTCGTGGTCTACCAGTTCGTGGACAACGTTCTAAAACTAATGCTCGTACGCGCAAAGGTCCACGCCGTACAGTGGCTAACAAGAAGAAGTAAGGGGGGTAAACTGACATGGCTAAAAGAAAACAAGCGACTGCTACACGTACCCGTCGTCGTGACCGTAAAAATGTTGAAGTCGGCGTAGCACACATCCGTTCTACGTTCAACAACACCATCGTTACAATCACTGACCCACATGGTAACGCAATCTCTTGGTCCAGCGCAGGTGCCCTCGGCTTCAAAGGCTCCCGTAAGAGCACACCGTTTGCTGCTCAAATGGCGGCTGAAACTGCTGCAAAAACTGCAATGGAACACGGAATGCGTTCTCTTGAAGTTATGGTTAAAGGACCAGGTGCTGGTCGTGAAGCAGCAATCCGCTCTTTGCAAGCAGCTGGCTTGGAAGTTAACATGATCAAAGATGTTACACCAATCCCGCACAACGGCTGCCGTCCACCAAAACGTCGCCGCGTGTAATCGGGTTTATAAAGTTCAGAACATGTCCATACTAGAATGGTAGATTCTGCTTTTTTGGCTTGACATGCACGCACACGGTAAACCGCCGAAGGAAATTCCTGAGTGGGCTATATAAGCCCACCCTTGAATTTCGACGTTTTGAAGGAGGGTTTGTTTAATGATAGAAATAGAAAAACCAAGAATCGAGGTTGTGGAAGTAAACGACGATAACTTGTACGGAAAATTCGTCGTTGAACCACTTGAACGTGGATACGGTACAACCCTTGGCAATTCACTCAGACGTATACTCCTGTCTTCTTTGCCAGGTGCTGCCGTCACCTCTGTTCAAATTGATGGTGTTCTGCACGAATTCTCAACTGTTCCTGGCGTTGTCGAAGACGTAACGGAAATCATCCTCAACATCAAAGGCTTGGCTCTGAAAATCCATTCCGATGAAGAGAAGATTCTCGAGATCGACGCGGAAGGCGAAGGCGTAGTGAGAGCAGGAGACATTCGTGCTGATAGCGATGTTGAGATCTTAAACCCTGATCTACACATTGCAACATTATCAGAAGGCGGTCGTCTGCACATTCGTATGACAGCTGGACGTGGACGTGGATATGTTCAAGCGGATGGAAATAAATCAGAAGACCAACCAATCGGTGTGATTCCGATCGATTCTATTTATACGCCAATCAAACGTGTTAACTATCAAGTAGAAAATACTCGTGTTGGTCAAATGACTAACTATGATAAGTTGACTCTTGAGGTTTGGACAAATGGTAGCATTCGTCCGGAAGAGGCCGTTAGCCTCGGAGCAAAAATCATGACTGAACATCTCAATCTCTTCGTAGGCTTGACCGATGAAGCGAAAGATGCGGAAATCATGGTAGAGAAAGAAGAAGACAAGAAAGAAAAAGTTCTGGAGATGACTATCGAGGAGCTTGATCTTTCTGTTCGTTCTTACAACTGTTTGAAACGTGCTGGTATCAACACGGTTCAAGAGTTAACACAAAAATCCGAAGAGGATATGATGAAAGTTCGTAACCTCGGACGCAAATCGTTAGAAGAGGTTCAAGAGAAACTTGCTGAATTAGGCCTTGGCTTACGTCAAGAAGACTAGTCCATCTTTTCTCACAATCATCATACACAATTCTTTCTTGCACATATTGTGTGATGCAGATTGAGTAGTAAGAAGGAGGTAAAACAATGGCATACCGTAAATTGGGTCGTAGAAGTTCGGCTCGTAAGGCGCTTTTCCGCGACTTGGTAACGGATCTTATCATCAACGAACGTATCGAAACAACTGAGATGAAAGCAAAAGAATTGCGTTCCATTGCTGAAAAGATGATTACGCTAGCGAAACGCGGCGATTTGCACGCTCGTCGTCAGGTAGCTGCTTTTGTGCGTAAAGAAGTTGCAACTGCTGAAGGCAAAGATGCTGTTCAAAAGTTGTTCGATGATATCGCACCACGTTTTGCTGAACGCAATGGTGGATACACTCGTATCCTCAAACTTGGTCCTCGCCGTGGCGACGCTGCACCAATGGCGTATTTGGAATTAGTTTAATAGTGCGTTGTTAGCTGGAAAAGGGTGAGGGCAGAGTCTGTATGTGCAGATTCTGATTCATACCCTTTTTTCTTTTTTATAGCAGTATTAAGTTTAATTACTTTATCGGGATAAAGAAATTAAACTTTTTCCATTGGTGAACCTAGAAAAATGCTTGTCCTTTACAAAGCGACTTTGACTGCGCCGCCTAGACTTTTTAAAATCGGAAGGTGAAAAAGTGGCCAACCAGCGAAACTATAGTAGGCTACTACATGTTTGGCCACTTCCTGTCGATGAGGAAAGTCGGACAGTTTAACTCCTTTGCAAGCTGTCAGGGAGACCTGCGTTTCAGTCCCCCGATGAGAGGGGAGAAAGGACAACGTTTTTCTAATTTGAGGATGTGAATCACATCATGAAACAGGAAATGGCGGTAGAAGCGATTGGAGTTTCGTTTCTGTATGAGGAGGATCGTACGGGACGAGGCAAGGTTCTCGATCAGATTAACCTCTCCATCCAACAGGGTACATTTGTTTCCATCATCGGACACAATGGTTCAGGAAAATCAACTCTGGCTAAATTAATGAATGCCTTATTGTTACCCAGCGACGGGACAATTATCGTTTCTGGTTTTGATACAAGAGATGAACAAGTCTTATGGGAAGTACGCAGGCAGATCGGAATGGTTTTTCAGAATCCTGACAATCAGATTGTCGGTGTTACGGTTGAAGATGATGTTGCATTTGGGTTGGAGAATTTAGGGGTCGCTCCGGATGAAATGCCGAACCGGATCAAGCATGCATTAGAGTCTGTGCAAATGGATCAATTTGCTGACCGACAGCCACACCATTTGTCAGGTGGACAAAAGCAACGGATTGCCATAGCAGGAATTATTGCCATGCGTCCTTCTGTTATCGTACTGGATGAGGCTACAGCTATGCTTGACCCAAGAGGGAAGCAGGAGGTAATGTCTCTTGCACACCGTCTTCACCAGGAGCATGGAATTACAATACTTCATATTACTCATTTTCCGGAGGAAACGCTGCAATCGGACCGTGTGATTGTCATGAACGAAGGTAAGGTGTACCTCGACGGGACTCCACGTACGGTTTACGAGGATGTAGATCGGTTGCTTGCGATTGGACTAGATGTTCCACTCGCAGTACGTCTGCGTCATCAACTGAAGAAACAGGGCATTGCGATGAATCCTGTTTTTCATCGAGAGGAGTTGGTTAGCGAACTATGCAAATTACTCTCGAAAACGTAACCCACGTGTATGCGAAAGGGACACCTTTTGAAAAGGAAGCCTTAACAGATGTGAGCATTACAATTCCAGAAGGTGCGTTTGTGGGCATCATCGGGCAAACGGGTTCTGGCAAATCAACATTAATCCAGCATCTGAATGGTTTGCTGAAACCTACATCCGGTGTGATCCGAATGGGGCAGCATGAAATCACTTCCACTACGAAAAAAACGGGTGAATGGCGCAAGTATGTAGGCTTAGTATTCCAATACCCTGAGCATCAGTTATTTGAAGAGTCAGTGGCCAAAGATGTAGCGTTCGGACCGACCAATCTGAATCTTCCTTCTGAAATGGTAGAAAATCGGGTAAGAGAAGCGTTGCAGATTGTTGGGCTTTCTTACGAGGAAATGAAAGATCGTTCCCCGTTCCAATTGAGTGGCGGTCAGATGAGGCGTGTGGCTATCGCAGGAGTATTGGCTCTGCAGCCGAGTGTACTGGTTCTCGATGAACCGACAGCGGGTTTGGACCCTGCCGGGCGTAACACGATCCTCGAAGGAATCTACAAGATTCACCAGGATAGACAGATGACCACGGTGATGGTGACACACAGCATGGAAGAAGTATCTCGATATGCGGATTATCTGATTGTAATGGCCAATGGACGAGTAGCCATGCAAGGGAAACCGATTGATGTATTTGCCAAAGTTGATCAGCTTCGGCAGTTATCATTAGACGTTCCTGAGTCGGTGCAACTCATCCATGAACTGAACAAACAGTTGTCTAAAGAAGAGCAGATCCCTCTATCCTGCTACAAGGAAGCTGATTTGGCTGATTACCTGATAAAACAGATAGCGAGTCGGAAGGGGGTAACCCGATGAGCAGTTTGACGAATTTTGCCATTGGCCAATATGTGCCAGGAAAGTCTTATGTTCACCGGCTTGATCCCAGGAGCAAACTGATCTTTGTCATCGTGTTTGCCATCCTTGTATTCCTAGCGAATAATCCGATCACGTATGGATGTTTGATCCTGTTTATCGGTTTTGCCATCGCTCTATCCCGGATATCGATTAAATTTATCGTAAACGGACTGAAACCAGTTTGGTTCCTTATCTTATTCACAGTTGTGATTCACTTGCTGGCAACCAAGGGTGGAGAAGTGTATTTTCAATACGGGTGGTTCAGTGTCGAGGAAGAAGGGGTACGTCAGGCAATCTACATGTCCATCAGACTTACTCTCTTGGTAATGGTTAGCTCGATGCTTACGTTGACGACCTCCCCGATGGATTTGACCGACGGATTGGAAAGACTCTTTTCACCGATGAAGAAACTAAAAGTTCCTGTCCATGAAATTGCACTCATGTTGTCGATTGCCCTTCGATTTATCCCGACCTTGTTGGAAGAGACAGAAAAAATCATGAAAGCACAGATGGCCCGTGGTGCCGATTTTGAGAGTGGGAATCTGCTCAAGCGTGCCATGAATATGCTGCCGATTGTGATACCGCTGTTCATCAGTGCATTTCGTCGCGCCGAAGAGCTAGCCTTGGCAATGGAAGCAAGAGGCTATCGTGGAGGAGAACATCGTACGAGGCTGCGTCAATTGCATTTTTCCAAGCATGACGTACTGCTAGTTATTGTCTCTGTTCTCGTAGGAGCATTGATCGGATGGGGAAGAACATGAAACGGTTGAAATGTGTAGTTGCCTATGACGGGACGGATTTTTCAGGTTTTCAGGTTCAGCCTGATCAGATAACGATTCAGGGAGAGATTGAAGCAGCATTGCAGCGTATCACAGGTGAACAGATCCAGATTGCTGGTTCAGGTCGAACAGATGCCGGAGTTCATGCGAGAGGACAAGTGTTTCATTTTGATACCAGGTGCTCCATTCCTCTTGAAAAATGGCGATTTGTACTCAACAATCAACTTTCTGATGCGATCATTATTCAGTCGGTGGAGGAAGTGGACCATCAGTTTCACTCCCGTTTTGATGTGAAGGAAAAAGAGTATCGTTACTGTATCGATAACGGCGAAGTTCCCGGCTTGTTTCGTCATCGGTATGCCGAACACATTCGCTTTCCACTCGATGTGACAGCGATGCAGCAAGGGGCACACTTTTTAATCGGAGAACATGACTTTACTTCTTTCTGCTCAGCAAAAACGCACGTCGAAGATAAAGTTCGTACCATTTTCGAAGTATCAGTGGTAAGAGAAGCCGACCTGGTGTGGATTACCTGTCGAGGAAATGGGTTTCTCTATAACATGGTCCGTATTATTGCTGGAACATTAATAGAAGTCGGTCAAGGAAAGAGAGCTCCGGAAGAGATAAAGGAAATCCTGGAGGCCTGTGATCGGGAAAAGGCAGGTTTGACCGCCTCTGCCAAAGGGCTGACGATGTGGAATGTCGTTTATTGACAGGAAAATATATATTAAAATATAACTTAGTTACTTGACTCAGTTATAGATATATAGTACGATATTCCTTGGTATTTTTCATTCCGCTAGCCCCACTCTAGCCCCGGGTGAAAGATAAAGGAACGTATGATAAATGCTTTAAAACTGATCGCTTGCGGTCAAAAAACTGACACACCTGGAGAGGTTGATCAACCGTTGCAATCCTCTCTTTATGAAAGTAACGGGTTAATTATTTAGGAGGGACAAACATGCGTACCACATATATGGCGAAACCGCTTCAAGTTGAGCGTAAATGGTACATCGTTGATGCTGAAGGCCAAACTCTTGGTCGTCTTGCGAGCGAAGTAGCTTCCATTTTGCGCGGTAAATTAAAGCCTGAATTTACACCACACGTTGACACTGGTGACTTCGTTGTTGTTATCAACGCGGACAAAATCAAGTTGACTGGTAAAAAATTGACTGACAAAATGTACTACACTCACTCCCTGTATCCAGGTGGTTTAAAATCAACTACTGCTGGCGAAATGTTGAACAAACGCCCAGATCGTTTGTTTGAACTCGCAGTAAAAGGTATGTTGCCTAAAAACAGCTTGGGACGTCAAATGTTCATGAAGCTGAAAGTATACGCTGGTACGGATCACCCGCACGCAGCTCAAAAACCAGAAGTTTGGCAAATTCGCGGCTAATAAAAGGGAGGAAATGACTCGTGGCACAAGTTCAATACTACGGTACAGGTCGTCGTAAACACTCCGTAGCACGCGTTCGCTTGGTTCCAGGCGAAGGTCGCATTTTGATCAACAAGCGTGATATGGATAACTATTTTGGTTTAGATACTTTGAAATTGATCGTTAAACAACCACTCGTTTTGACTGAAACTCTTGGTCGTTACGATGTATTGGTTAACGTTGCTGGTGGCGGTACAACTGGTCAAGCTGGTGCAATCCGTCATGGCGTATCCCGTGCGCTTTTGAAAGCAGATCCAGAACTTCGTGGCGCTTTGAAACGTGCAGGATTCTTAACACGTGACCCACGCATGAAAGAACGTAAAAAATACGGTCTTAAAGCTGCTCGTCGCGCTCCACAGTTCTCCAAACGTTAATTTTTGCTTATCAAACCCTTGTCTCTTTCGGGAGGCAGGGGTTTTTATTTTTGTCCTTGTTATGTTTCTTGTATATTTGTCGGATTATGGTATTATGTGGGAAGATTTAGAATGATCATACATAGAACAGTTGGGGTTGATACGATTGAGGGGAGCTATTCGCAGGCTATTTATTTTACATTGCATTTGCAGTCTTCTTTTTATACCTGCTTCAGTGGCATGGGGAAAAACAAAAAACGTATCGAACGCAAGCGAAGCCATTTCTACCATTTGGGAAGGAAAATCAGATGAGGCTAGAATCCTGTATCATGGAGCATCAGGAATTTTCTTTGAAGCCGAAGAAGAAAATGGCAGGGACGAAATTCTGTATCATTATGATGGGAACAAAGTGAAGCAAATAAACGATTTAAGGGGTTATGAGATCGATCGAGTGGAAGAGGACGGTATCACGGTTTGGGCAGAATCACTCGAGAAAGGCTGGGATAAATTTCGAGTATATGCATTGGTAAATGGCGAAAAGAAAGCAATCGCTGATTTGGATGATTCTCCTGTAGAGATCAAGATTGAATACCCGAAAATCAACTGGCAAGTGAAATATAATGACTGGTGGTTTTATGTGAAAAATTATCAGTATGATCTCGAAACCAATAAACTTACATTCGAAAGGTCATACGGAAAAGAGACACCTGCCACCTATTATAAATCTGTAGACAATCATAAACAGTATTTACGGGCTTTTGACGTTAGTGACTTTGAATATGGCGGTTTTAAAAAGTGGACTGTGTCGAATGAACAATTTGTCTGGAGTGACCAGGGCGGAGTCTACCTGGACGTCAGAAAACAAAAAAACGGGTTCAAACAGTTATGGGATCACGCAAAATCTCCAGAGCCACTTACAGTTAATAAAGAATTTGCGATATGGAATCAGCGAGATGGTTTGGGTATCTATTCTTTTGAAAAGGACCAATCATATGTAATAAACGCAAGCGCACTTACCATTGTTCAAAAGAGTAACCCGATCATTTTTGATAAGAAGTTGGCACTATTTACGGGATCTTCAAAACAAATCCAACTCAATCTGATAGAGGTAGACAAGCTGTTGGAATCAACAGGCTCGCAAATAGAAACTTTTCAACCGCTAAATATTACGCCTCGTTACGTCAATGGCGTGCAAGCATTGCTGCAAATGGAGCCAACAGAACTTGTTGCTTCAAGTAAATACCTCGCTTGGAAAGACGGTTATGAGTTTGAAGATGGTGCGATTCTCTTTAAAAAGATAGACGATACGAATGTAATGGTTATGCCTGGTGAATGGGAGCATATCACTTTCATCGGAGAAGGTTTACTTGCAGTGGGTAGACCAGAAGAAAAAGAAGATGGACAAGATGATTATGATTATGAAGAAGATGATGAAATCCCTAGAGGAATATACAAAATCAACCTTTCAACACAGGAAACTGAGATTCTATATGATTTGAAGAATGAAGAGGATCGGTATGGAGATGAAGTGGATATCTCTGAACTACAATCCGATTCGAAACGGGTGTATTGGTATTCAGAAGAGGACGAGAATATTGTAAGCTTTGATGCCGAGACGAAGGCTGTTAAAAAAATAGATATTGGAACAGATGAAGTGATAGCATGGCAAGCAAAGGATGACTCTGTAGTCTGGATAGAAGAGCGTAAACGCGAAGTTCTCGTTAAATTCAAAGAAAACGGAAAGGAAGAACAAATCCTTTCTCGATGGGCCAGTAAACTTGGTGGCGCTGATAGTGTTGCTTTGGACGGGAATTGGGTGGCTTGGAATATCGATAATAAAGATAAGTCGATGGTAAAATTGTACGATCTCTCATCCAAAAAAGAGAAGGTCATCTATAATGGAGAGATTGGTAATTTCCCCATTCTGATCAAGGATAACAACGTATACTTTCTGTCATATAGTAAAAGCAGCAATAAAACACCAGTTGTTCGATATGATAGCAAGGCGAACAGAACATCAGTAAGTGGAACAATGGTGGACGCATTCTTTGTTCAGGACTCAACGCTTTACTATACAGAGCAAACCAGAGAGCAAATAGAAATATATTATATTTTAAGCAAGAAGATAAAGAGCAAAGCTGGAATGAAACTGTCCTATAAGTGGACAGACCTTGTCAAAAATAATCAGCAGAAATGGTACGATATTCGCTATTCGTTCCATCCTAACGTGATCCAAATCAAAATCGGAGAGAATGAGTATACATGGGAAGAGCTCCTATCCATGCCAAACAAATGGTTGGATGCGATTGAAGAAACTCCCGAAGATATCACCGTTTCTGTTGAACTGTAGTGTGTTTGTTTAAGCTTCTCCTGATATAGGGGAAGCTTTTTTCCCGAAAGAAGGTCGAATGATGGTTAACAAGCTGGGTTGTGCACTTTTTTGTCTGTCATTTTGGTTACAAGGGCTATTTTTTGGGTGGGAGACGTATTCGTTTGCAATATTGATAGGTGTATTTTTTCTTGTATTTATGCGAAGGCATAGTACCTTGTTTCTTCCACGTCAAACGGTGTACATGCTTACGTGCATACTGATGATAGCAGCAGGGTATGTGCTGCAAGTGATCATTCATCCGTCAGACAGTGGAGTGGTTTTGCTTATTCAGACCATTTTGGTCATCGGAATATTTTTAATCATGCAGCTTACGATTCAGTCAACGCATGTTGCATGGAGCTGGTATCGTGCGTTTGGCGGGAATGTTGTTGCATTACTTGTTTTCGCGTGGATCACCAGGGGAGAGGAACTGCTGTCATCAGTTTTTGATTATGCCAATGCATTGGCCTTGCTTTGCATGATGGCGATATTCTGGATTTTCCATGAATGGACAGTAGCCGAAAGAAAACAGCAACGATACTTTTGGTTTGTGCTTTTTCTTCTTGCAGGTTTGTCATTACTTGCGACAGGAGCTCGTATTGCCTGGGGGTTAACCGGGGTTGGGCTGTTTGTTCAGTCACTCCTGTTTGCAAACCAATTAGACAAACGGAAATTTTGGTTGTATTGGGGAGGGCTTGTCGGCCTATCCGTGCTCACGGCAGGTTTTCTTGCCTGGTATGATCCTTCGATTCGATTGGAATTGACTCAAGTATCCTCGCTTCGAATCAGGCTGATCTATTATTGGGATGCAATTCGAATGATTCTTGATCATCCATTTCTAGGCGTCGGAGTAGATGGATGGTCGAAGCTTCAGTATCAATACCAAACAGCATTTTATTCAGTACAACATGTGCATAATCACCTCCTGCAGCTCTGGCTAGATGCTGGTATATTGCCTGTTATGGGTTGGGTTGTATTAATACTCTTGGTTTTTTTCGATATTATACGCATTCGTCGGTTAGCTTCTTCCAGTGAGCGAAAGGCTTTAGTCACAATCTGGCTCTCGACAGTTGCCGTGCTAGCCTATTCCTTTCTTGATTTTATCGTCTCGTTCCCGGCAATTTTGATGAGCATTCTGTTTTATTGGGTCTTCCGAAACCTGCTGATCAAAGATATCCCTACACTTACGATCAAACTACACCACAGCTTGATCTATGGAGTGTCGATTGTATTAATTACGGTTGGTATTGTTGGGGGATATCGGGAGTGGCACGCGTTCCAAGCGAATATCGCTTTGGAGCAGGGGAATCTCCATACTGTTTTGCAATACGAGGGATACTCGAGGCTAAGCATGTCTGACCAATCAAGAAATATGGTTCTAGGGAAAGCTTACATGGAAAAGGCAAAAAGGACGCAGCGGAAAGCCGATTGGGAAAAGGCGAATTTTTATTTCCAAAAAGGATATGAGCGTGATACGGAAGACTATCGATTTTATCCTCCGTTAATCTACACTTCCATTCAGCTAAACCAAAAGGAGTTGGCAGTACAATATTCAACGAAGCTAATTCAGCTACAGCCTGCAGTGATTGAAGGTTATGAGTGGTATGCCAAATCCTTGTTTGAAGCGGGAAAATATCATGAAGTTAACCAAATTCCACAACTAGTAGAAACATACCAAAAGCTAATGCTAAAGAAAGCTCTGATTAAACAGCATATTGTTGATTTGACTCCATCAACTCAATTAAATCAGATCATTCAGGAAGCTAACCAAAAGCTGGCCAACCCGTCATAATTTGTCCGACTCATCCATAAGATGGAAAGGAAGATGGGACAAAGGAGCGGTTGAACGTGGCGAGAAAAGTGGTCGGATGGATATTAGCATTGTTCCTGCTCGTTGTAATTTTTACATATCGTGTACCCGATCATTCTTCGTGGTCAACCTGGACACTGCCTTTGGCGGGAACAGTCATTGCCATTGACCCGGGGCATGGTGGAATTGACGGTGGGGCAACGAGCCGTGATGGAAAAATCGTGGAGAAGGATGTCACTTTGCCGATTAGCTTGTACTTGCGGGACTTTTTGCAGCAGTCGGGAGCATTTGTTGTAATGACGAGGGAAGAAGATACTGACTTGGCTTCTCCTGAAGCCCACAAACTAAGAAAACGCAAATCAGAAGATATTCGGGGCAGGGTCAAATTCGTAAATGAAAATTCTCCAGATTTTCTTGTCAGTATTCATCTTAACGCCTTCCCTGCAACGAAGTATTTTGGTGCGCAGACTTTCTTTTCTCCTGCTTATAAAGAAAGCAAAGAAATGGCTTATCTGATTCAAGATGAGATCAAACGAACGCTCAGTAATACAGATCGTTTGCCAAAATCAACAGATGATGTTTTCTTGATTCGTGAGGTAGAATGCCCATCTGTATTGATCGAGGTAGGCTTCCTTTCGAATGAATTAGAGTCCAAAAAGCTGGATACAGTTGAGTATCAAAAAGCAATGGCCAATGCGATTTATCAAGGGATTCTTCGTCATTATGCCGGGGAAAAGGTAACGAGTACACCGTAAACAGGTGGCTCGTTTCATTTTTATACGAATGAAAGGTTGTCTGTTTTTTTATCTGTAGTGTGCGCTAGTTCGCTAAATTCTTTTTAATGAGTATGCTATAATGTAGCCTAATCGGTCGATCATATAACAGATAAATAACTCTCTGAGGTGAAATGATGATAACAAAAGAGCAGGTATTAGAAGCATTGCGTGGAGTCCATGATCCAGAAATCAACCGCAGCTTGGTTGAGTTAAATATGATTCGTAATGTCCAAATTGATGGGAATCGTGTCAGTCTTGAGGTTGTTCTCACGATTACCGGCTGTCCATTGAAAGCGAAAATTGAACAAGATGTAATCGATGCGTTAAAGGCAATCGGAGCAAGCGAAGTAAATCTGCGCTTTGGTTCCATGACAGATGAAGAAAGAGCGGCTCTCTCAGCTCAACTTCGTGGTGGACAAGTGCATAATGCAGCGCCTGGACAAGTTCTCAATCCGATTCTGGCCCCTGAGTCCAAAACAACATTTATTGCTGTTACGTCTGGTAAAGGCGGCGTTGGGAAGTCAACTGTAACGGTTAACCTGGCAGTTTCCCTTGCTCGTCTTGGCAAAAAAGTTGGGATCATCGATGCAGATATCTACGGATTCAGTGTTCCGGACATGATGAATATTGAACAGAAACCAACGGTCATTGGCGAAATGATTTTACCGATTGATAAATTTGGTGTAAAAGTAATGTCCATGGGCTTCTTCGTTGAAGATAACTCACCGATCATTTGGCGTGGGCCAATGCTGGGAAAAATGCTTCGTAACTTCTTCACCGAAGTTCACTGGGGCGATTTGGACTACTTAATTCTTGACCTCCCGCCAGGAACAGGTGACGTAGCGCTTGATGTGCATACGATGATTCCGCAAAGTAAGGAAATTATCGTGACCACCCCACATGCCACTGCATCATTCGTAGCTGCACGTGCTGGGGCAATGGCCATTCGCACAGGGCATGAACTGGTTGGAATCGTGGAAAATATGGCGTGGTATGAAGCAAAAGACGGCTCCAAAGAATATGTATTCGGACGTGGTGGAGGCGCCAAATTAGCAGAACAGCTATCTACTGACCTGCTTGCACAAATCCCGCTTGCTCAACCGGATAATCATCCAGCAGAACCAGACTTCTCACCATCTATCTACAAACAAGATTCACCAATTGGGAAGCTGTACATGGAGTTGGCAGAAAGTGTTGTTAAAAAAGCATAGTTAGCCATAAATATAGGAAAAGCATCACGTTTAGCGTGGTGCTTTTTTATTTTGACAAAAGGTAAACTGTTTTGATAAACTTCTAATTAGATAACCATCGAAAGTGTTGAGAGGGGTGAATGGTGTGCAAATCGATTTATTGGTTCAGTTCCATAAAGCGTTAAGCGATGTTAGCCGGATTCGAATTTTGGCACTTTTGGCGAGAAAGCCAATGAGTGGAACAGAACTCGCAGAACGATTGGGATTAACACCAGCAACGATCACGCATCATACCCAGAAGTTGAAGAAGGTAGGGATCGTCAAGGAGAAGCGTGATAAAAACACCATAACTTTTTACCTTCTAGCTCGTGAACTTGGCAGATACGCAGAGAGTACGATTAGCACCATCATTCCAGCGGATGCTTCTGTATTGGAAGAGTGGGAGGTAAGGCGCAGTGATATCCCGGATGAAGCGAGTGAGATGAAAATGATTGAAAATGATGTGGAAAGAATCATTGCTCCCTTTTTTATGGAGGATGGCAAGTTGAAACAAATTCCATCTCAGTGGAAAAAACGCAGGTATGTATTGGAAAAGCTGGTTGCTTCTCTTGATTTTGGAAAGCAATATACGGAAAAAGAGATCAGTGACTATTTGAAGTGGTACCACGACGATTATGCGACATTACGCAGAGAATTGATAATGAACCACATTATGTTTAGAGAAAATGGAATCTATACCTTAAACCCTCGTGAACTATGGAAATCTGCTGAATAAAAAAAGTGAGCCGAATTTGGCTCACTTTATTTGCTTCCACCGCCACCACCGCCACCGCCGCCGCCTCCATCACCTTTACCCTCGCCCTTTTTCTTGCCGCCTTGTTTCAATGTTTCTGGTTTCATCATTTCTTCGGTGGCTTTGGTCATGAGCTTAAGCAGCTCTTCTTGGAAGAGAGGGCTCTTCAGGGCTTCTTTCATAATTTGCATCGTATGCTGGCGGTATGCGCTGCTTTTCATTAGGTCGAGTAAGTTCTTTTCGAATTCCGGGTCTTTAAGCACGCTAATCATCATTTTTTGATACTCGGGATCTTTCATCAAATCTTTAAGAAGATTTTTATTTTCCTCTTTCATTGACTTTGCCAAGGTGCTCGTAAACTTCGGATCGCTGAATGCTTCCTTTATTTGTGGGTTTTTGGGATTGGCTAAGCTTTGGACAAGAGTGGTTCGTACGGTTGAAGCATCTAGAATCATGCTTTGCTTAAATTTCTCGTCCTTCATCATTGTGCTAACAGTTTTCTTAGCTTCTTCTGTTTGCATGATATCCAAAACCATTGTCTTGACCGTCTTATAGTCTGGTTGAGACGATGCCTGGGCCTGTCCACCACCACCACCGCAACTTGTAAGCATCATCATGGTTATCAGCAATGATGGCATCCAAAAGGCAATTCGAACTTTGCTCATGGGAGTGCTACCTCCTTTATCTTCCCTATAGTTAAAATGCACATTTTGTCCTCTGATTACGCTAGTATTTTTTTTACTTGGTTGGTACAATCATTACGATTGGATAGGAGGGCTTTGTTGTGAATTTACGCAAATATGGTTGGCTTTTTACTACCACACTAGCTGTAGGTGGAGTAGGTGGTATGCTAGCTGGGTTCATTGTAGCAAAAGGTGAACTTTTTTCCGGCTCCTTCGGTAATTTACTTATGGGTATTTTGATGAATATATTGATTGGACTAACGATTAGTGTTCTTGCGCAGATGGGCTTTTTTGCGTATATGACATTAAATTACTTTGGGCTCAGCTTTTTTAGCAAAAGTCCAAGGTTGTGGAAAAACATTCAGGTATTTTTGGTTCTGTTTGCCTTTTTTGATATGGTGTATCTTCGGTATTCGGGGGGAATGCGCGGAGATACCATTTGGCCCTATATGATTGAACCTGTTGCCTTATTGTTTGTTTCTTTTGTGGTTGCCTATGCTAAAGTAAAACAAACAAATTCAAATGCATTAGTTCCAACGTTGTTTTTTATGTTTTCTGTTACAGCAGTTGAATGGATTCCGGGTCTGAAACAGGATAATGCCAACTCGATTTTGTTCATGGCCGTTCCTCTTGTTTTCTGTAACGTCTGGCAGGTCATGCAGTTACATCGATTGACGAGGAAGGCGTAGCATATCGTTTTCGTCCAGAAAAAAAGCTGAACTCTCGAAACAGAGGTTCAGCTTTTTATTCAATAGTATCGATTGTTAATTGATTTCCTGAGAATTTACATTGGAACCTGCAATTAGTTCTGATACTGTGACGAATTGATACCCGTCAGCACGCAGTTTGTCGATAATAATTGGCAAGGCCAAATGTGTTTGTTTGCATGAATCACTGGCGTGCATAAGGATGATATCACCAGGGTGTGCCTTGGAGACTACATTTTTAACGATTTGATCTACACCAGGATTTTCCCAATCTCGGGAATCTGTATCCCACTGAACAACTGTGTAACCCATTTCTGCAGCCGTTCGTAAAACACGTTTGTCAAAGTCTCCATTCGGTAGACGGATTAAATTGGGCTTTTTGCCAGTTAGCTCTGTTAAAATGGTATGCGCCTTGCCGATTTGGGTCCTCATTTCCTCATCTGTATATTTGCTGTAATTATCGTGTTTGTGACCGTGGGAACCAATTTCAAAGCCCGTATCCTTAATGCGTTTCACGATGTCAGCGTGTCGTTGACTCCATGGAGATGATAAGAAGAACGTAGCTTTTGTTAAATTTTTTTCCTTCAAAACATCAAGAATGGGTTGTGTCCTTACTTCACCCCAACTAATATCAAAAGTTAAGGCGATTTTCTTTTCTTTGGTATCAACTTTATAAATGGCTTGTGGTGCTTTTAATTTCGTTCCTTCTGTCACCACTGCGATCGTATCGCGTTCCGCATATGCAATCCCAGCAGCAAAGAGAATAGCTGCAATCACGATAAACATTTGTTTTAGCTTTTTTGCGCTAACGACATACATAAATCGCATGACAATTCCTCCTAACCGTTTGTCCTATACCAAATTTATGCACATCAGACAAGGATATTCTTAAATCTAAGCGTATTGTTAAGGGAAGAATCATAAGATGAATAGCAAGTTGCTTTACAAAGTGAGGAGAGGGATAGATGCTTGGGAAGCTGAAATATATATGGGAAGACAATAAGAAATACTTCTATGTGGCTTGTATACTTATGTTGGCTGGTGGGTTTATTGGCTTCGTCCAGGCAGATAAGGTGGAGAAGATTGCGCTTCAAATGCTAGCTCAATTAAAGGATTTGGTCGAGAAGATTGGCTCAAATAACGATGCACTTTCCGTTTTTTGGTTGATTTTTTCTAATAACGTGACTAGTGCTGTTTTAATGATGGTGTTTGGGATCGCACTTGCCATTCCGCCGGTCTTTGGTATGGTAACTAACGGAATTTTATTAGGATACTTGTTTCATAAAATGGCAGAATCCGGGCAAAACATCGTACAAATGTTTATTGTAGGCATTTTACCTCATGGTATTTTTGAATTACCTGCTGTTATTTTTGCCGCAGGGGTAGGGATTCGATATGGCTTATTAATGATCAGGGGTCCACTAGCTATTTGGACGGAAAAAGGACGAAGTGAATTTAAAGCAGATTGGGTTCATGCCCTTAAACAGTTTCCGTACATTGTGGTATCTGTCATTTTGATGCTTTTTGTTGCTGCCATTGTTGAGAGTGTCATAACTCCAGCTTTAATCGAGAACACCATCGGGAATCAAATAAAGCTCATTCCTAACAAGTAAAATTACTAATGGATATCAAATTTACGCCTCATTACGTGGGGCGTTTTTTTATGTTGCGTGATACCTGAATATGGAAATAATGTGATGGACATTATAAATGTACACACGTTGACTGGGGGAGGCTGGTAGTTTTGCTCGGTTTTTTATTTACAACCAAAGAGTGTCAGGAATTAGAGTATTTGTTAAAACGTGAGCTGGAAGAGATGCTTCTAGACTTTAGCGATAAACGTATTGATTTTCTGGTTAAACGAGCAATGGAAGAACGATATTCTATCTTGTTTCGTATGTACGCAAGGATCGCAAAGCCAAATGAATTATCTAAGTACGTTCGCCGCCGCAAGCTTGAAGAAGAGTACTTCTAGTGACGGCATTGGACAAAAAGTGTGTTTTTCAATGAGATTTAAAAAGTTTTTTGATAAAGTATTGACTTATGCTCGCCTGACGTGTTAGATTATTTCTTGTCCGAATCGAGCAAGCTAAGTTGCGAAAGGAAAACGAAAATTAATGCTTGACATTAATGAGTCGTTTATACTACAATATGAAAGTCGCTCTTTTGGGCTGATGCTCTTTGAAAACTGAACAATAAAGCGTTTTATAGTGAATCAAAACACTAGCCAAGTGAATTGTTTTGCAGTTTAGAATCAACTCAACTTTATTG
>NZ_JBNCMT010000030.1:0-70006 GCF_049846925.1 Brevibacillus nigriterrae | reverse complement strand
GTCCCATTTTGGCCATAACGAAAAACACCCCCTATAGTGTATCCATCGGATAAAAACACGTGGTGTTTTTCCAATGTCCACTATAAGGGGTGCACTTCATAGCGCAGCGACTTTTATCGATTCTACTTTTCATTACTAATTCCGAATCAAATAATCAAACGCACCCAAGGATGCATTCGCACCTGATCCCATCGAAATAATAATCTGCTTGTACGGACTGTCTGTGCAGTCACCTGCAGCAAACACGCCAGGTACGTTTGTAGCGCCATGTCGATCGACGAGGATCTCACCCATGCGATTGCGCTCGACTGTACCTTCTAACCAATCGGTATTTGGTACAAGGCCGATCTGTACAAATACACCCTGCAATTCAACATGCTTAACTTCTCCTGTGTCACGCTCAATGTAAGAGATACCGTTTACCTTATCAGTACCAGTAATTTCTTTGGTTTGAACGTTCTTGAGAACAGTTACATTAGGCAGACTGTAAAGACGTTTTTGTAAGACAGCATCGGCTTTCAGCTCTGGCATAAACTCAAGAACCGTTACATGGTTCACAATACCTGCAAGATCGATGGCTGCCTCGATACCGGAATTACCGCCGCCAATAACAGCTACGTCTTTTCCTGCAAACAAAGGACCGTCACAATGTGGGCAGTAAGCTACACCCTTGTTCTTGAACTCTGCTTCGCCGGGTACATTCACGTTGCGCCAACGAGCACCTGTTGAAATGATCACAGTCTTGCTCTTTAGAACAGCACCGTTTTCGAGTTCAACTTCGATGAGGTCTTTTTTGGCTAAGCTCTTGGCACGCTGTAATTTCATTACATCAATGCCGTACTCTTTCACATGCTCTTCCAGGCTAGCTACGAGCTTAGGACCCTCTGTGTATTTCACACTAATAAAGTTCTCAATACCCACGGTGTCCATGACCTGACCGCCAAAGCGTTCAGCCACAATACCCGTGCGGATGCCTTTACGAGCTGCATAGATTGCCGCACTAGCACCGGATGGGCCTCCCCCAACAACGAGAACATCGTATGGCTCCTTGTCGGTAAAATCGGAAGCATCTGGAGCAGTACCTAGCTTAGCGAGAATTTCCTCAAGTGACATACGACCACTGCCGAAGAATTCAGCATTCAGGTAAACAGATGGCACGGCCATGACGCCTTTGCCTTCTACTTCTTCTTTGAACGCTGCACCGTCAATCATGGTATGGGTAATGCCAGGATTGAGGATACTCATCAAGTTCAGCGCTTGAACCACATCTGGGCAGTTGTGGCAACTTAAGCTAACATAAGTTTCAAAATGGTATTCGCCTTTGATGTTTTTAATTTGATCAATGACGTCTTGTTCCACTTTTGGAGCTCTACCACTCACCTGCAGCAGCGCTAATACTAATGAAGTAAATTCGTGTCCCAGAGGAATACCGGCAAAAGTTACTCCGGTATCTTCCCCTACACGATTCACGCTAAAGCTAGGCGTTCTTGATAATTTTGTTTTTTCTACGGTAATTCTGGACGACATACTGGATATTTCATCCACTAAGGCCAGCATGTCAGTCGATACCTGATCGGAGTCTGCGCTAACCTTGAGTAGCACGTCGCCTTCCATAAGCTGTAAGTATTGGTTTAATTGTGCCTTAATATCAGCATCCAGTCTCATCTTTCGTTACCTCTTAAATCTTTCCTACGAGATCCAGGCTTGGCTTCAGTGTTTCAGAACCTTCCTGCCATTTCGCTGGGCAAACTTCACCTGGATTGTTGCGTACATATTGTGCAGCTTTGATTTTGCCAACAAGAGTGCTAGCGTCGCGTCCGATACCACCAGCGTTGATTTCAACAGCTTGGATAACACCGTCTGGATCGATGATGAAAGTACCGCGATCAGCAAGACCAGCTTCCTCGATCAATACATCGAAGTTGCGGGAAATCGTGTGGGAAGGGTCACCGATCATCACGTAAGTAATTTTGCCAATTGCTGGTGAGCTGTCATGCCATGCTTTGTGTGTAAAGTGGGTATCAGTGGAAACGGAATACACTTCAACTCCGAGTCCCTTCAAAGTTTCATATTGGTTTTGAAGATCTTCCAACTCGGTTGGGCAAACGAAAGTAAAGTCTGCAGGATAGAAGCAAACTACACTCCATTTTCCTTTAAAGTTAGCTTCTGTAACTTCAACAAATTTGCCATTGTGGTAAGCTTGTGCTTTAAACGGTAATACTTCTTTTCCAATAAGTGACATAATCAAAATTCCTCCTAATTTATGGTTTTTATGAATATCAAAAGATGCTTTAAACCTCATTTGTAATAATTCTAATTACATACTTATTATTAAAAAGAAATATGTACTTTGTCAAGTACAATGTACAAACTTATTGTGATTTGACTGAATGAACTCAGAATCGATGCTACATTTTGCTGACAACAACACAGTAAACACAATACTTACAAAGGTTTGCTTGATAAGCAGGCTTTCTCCCATATTACTGGTATTTCCAAAAGTGCATTAAGGTATTATGAGTCGAAATATTTACTTTGTTCAATCGCTAGGAACACTTCCGAGCCCATAAAAAGCTCTAATTAAATATATACCTGGCAATGATATGATTAATGCACAAAAAAGAGACGCTGTTATTTGGCAATGAAAAATCCCCTCTGATGAAAGGATAAGTCCACCATGAGGGGATATTACTGATAGCAGTCTCGCTGTGTTGCTCTCCAATAACTTGTGGGCCTGACGAAGATTCTCTGGCGTCATGCCTCAAGATACTGTTCACAAAGTCTGACCACAGTCGACAGTAATGATTTGTCCAGTTATTGCTTCCTGCTCCAAGGTTGTGCAGATCATCGCTGCAATATCTTCGGGAGTGGCTATCCGCTGCAAAGGAAGATGAGGAGCGAGACGGTTCATTTGATCTTCCCTGCCTGCCCACCATCTTGTTGCCACAGCTCCGGGCACGATACAGTTTACTCTAATCTCAGGAGCAAGTGTGCGTGCCAAGGACTTGGTTAGCCCATGAACGGCTGCTTTGGACACGGCGTAAGGAAGCGAAGAGCCTAATCCGGTTTGTCCGGCTATACTCCCAAGATTGACAATCGCACCTTGCTGATTCTTTTTCATGTAGGGAGCAACCGCTCGTGTGCAATAAAACATGCCCTTTACATTCACATCGAACAATTCGTCCCATGTTTCCTCTGTTACTGCCTCCAGGTCATCCATCGGAATATGCCGGGTGATACTGGCATTATTCACGAGCAAATCGACCGTACCGAACTGCTGCACCACCGTTTGGACCATCAATCGGACTTCGTTGTCACGGGAAACATCCGCTTGTATCGCAAGGGCCCGTCCCCCCTCATCAGTGATCTGACGCACTGTTTGTTCTGCATCCGAATGGGAACGGGAATAGTTTACGATAACAGTAGCTCCCCGTTTTGCTAGTTCGAAACTGGTTGCTCTCCCAATTCCCGTACCGCCGCCCGTTACAATTGCCACCTTGTTTTGTAGCTTCATCATTACCACCCCTCGGTTGAGTTTGATGATGTCATTGTAATTCGCATTTTGCTATTTGTATAATTGAACTAATTGAATAGTTAGTTCAAAATTATTGAATTGTTGCAGGGGGACGGAACGTGGATCTTAAGACCTTAAAAACATTTCAAATGATCGTGAAATACGGGAGCTTTAACCGGGCAGCACAAGAAATGAACTATGTACAATCGACAGTCACAATGCAAATCCAGAAGCTTGAATCTGAATTGGGTGTTCAGTTGCTGGTACGTGGCAAAGAAATCAGCCTGACGGAAGCAGGTAGGCTGTTTTACGACCAGAGCTTACAAATCGTAAAGAATATGGAGCAACTTCAGACTAGCTTATTGGATTTGAAATCAGGTGAAGCTGGACATATTCGTATTGGGGTAACGGAGCCAACTGCCAGCTACCGTTTGCCTGGTATCCTGAGTAAGTTTATATCTATGTACCCGAATATCCGCATTTCCGTCGAAATCTCGAACACCCCGGTCCTTAGCAAGCGGATTATCAAAGGAGAAATCGATTTTGCACTTTCTACGGCACCTGGCTTGGGGTCTGATTTATATTTTGAGTCATTATTTCAGGAAGAGTTCATAGCATTACTGCCAGAGAATCATCCACTTGCCAAGAAAGAACTGATTGTACCGGAAGATTTACTGGGGTATCGTCTACTCGTCACATCAGTGACTTGTCCATATCGTAGGAAATTGGAGATGGTACTACAGGAAAAAGGGATTGTTACTCTCGATACGATGGAGATCGGGAGTATGACGGCATTGAAATATTTTGTAGAAAGCGGGTTAGGGATCGCACTTATCCCAAAAATTATGATGGAACCAGAAATGAAGGGGACAACGGTCAGGATAATCAGTGGAAGCCTCATACACATGACATTTGGGATCTTGTGCAAGGAATCGGACTACCCATTCCAACTGGCGAGTCAAAAGCTTTATAACTATCTAAAGAAGGAATTAGGAAGTAATGCCCAGGTTGACAGAATGTATCGAACATTGTAAACTCAAGAACGTAATTGAATAAGACCTCACTTACATCAGTGAGGTAGAGGCGCGATATTTAACAGTCTTTAGTGGAGTTCGAGAAAACGATGATACTAAAGAGAAGGAAATGTCGCCGAAGCTTGTAATATTTCTCCGTATTACTTGCTGGGTCTGCAGTTAAGAGCTGCAGGACTGTCTCAATAAATTACCCGATTTATTGAGTTGTGCTATCTCATTTGGGAAAAGAGAGGTATTTGGGCTACTATGTATTTTAGTGCGACCTGAGTCTATCTCAGGTCGCTTTTTGCTTTGTAAAAAAGCAACAACCAAAAAACAAAGGGAGAGAAAAAATATGAAAAAGTCACCAATGATTGCATTGTTTCTTTCAGCCATTATGCTCTTAGCAGGATGTGGGACAAGTGGTGCTCCTGCATCTACACCTGCACCTGCAGAGGAAGGTAAAACATTCAAGGTAGGTATGGAAGCGGGTTATGCCCCATTTAACTGGACGCAAATGGATGATTCCAATGGTGCCGTTAAAATCGAAGGCAATGCAGAATATGCTGGTGGGTATGATGTAGAAATCGCTAAAAAGATTGCTACTGCTCTTGGTAAAGAATTAGTGATTGTGAAAACGGAATGGGACGGCCTAGTACCAGCATTAACTTCAGGCAAAATCGATGCGATTATCGCAGGGATGTCTCCAACCGCAGAACGTAAACAAACGATCGATTTCTCAGACAACTACTATAAATCCAATCTCGTGATGGTTGTGAAAAAAGGCGGAAAGTATGAAGGGGCTACTTCCATCCAGGACTTCAACGGAGCAAAAGTAACAGCTCAATTAAACACTTTCCACTACTCCGTCATCAGTCAAATTCAAGGGGTAGCTCAGCAGCCTGCGATGGACAACTTCCCAGCGATGAGAGTGGCGCTTGAGTCAGGGATGATTGATGGATACGTTTCTGAGCGTCCGGAAGCAGTCAGTGCATCCGCAGCAAACCCGAACTTTGCAATGGTAGAATTCAAAGAAGGCTTCACAACCTCTGAAGATGATACAGCAATCGCTGTGGGTATTGCCAAAGGCAGTGAATTAACGAAGAAAATCAATGAAGTGCTAGCAGGTATCTCAGAACAAGATCGTACAAGCTTAATGGATACTGCTATTAAAAATCAACCAGCAGCAAAATAATGCTTTGTAGTGAAACCGGCTGCACCATCATGCAGTCGGTTTTATGCTGATTGGCTGATGATGGACTCGACAACACCTTCGGAAAGGCTTCAAGCGAAGTGTTTCTGAATGAAATTGGAGGTAAAAGATGAGCTTTGAGTGGATTGTAAAAATCATAGCTGAAAATTGGCCCATGTTCCTTCGTGGAGCCGGGATGACATTACTAATTGCTCTGATCGGAACGGTATTGGGGGCAATCATTGGTTTACTGGTAGGGATTATCCGTACGATTCCTGCTCCTGAACGAGGGGCGAAAAAAGGTATTCTCAAAGTGGTGAATGCCATTCTCACAATTTATATTGAATTCTTCCGGGGAACCCCGATGATTGTGCAGGCGATGGTCATTTATTATGGTTCTGCCCTGGCCTTTGGGATTGATATGGACCGAATTGCTGCAGCAATCATTGTCGTAGCGATTAACACTGGAGCGTACATGGCAGAAATCGTTCGTGGGGGGATTGTATCCATCGATAAAGGGCAATTTGAAGCGGCCCATGCAATCGGGATGAATCACGTTCAAACGATGGTGAATGTCGTATTGCCACAAGTGGTTCGAAATATTTTGCCAGCAACAGGTAATCAATTTGTCATTAATATCAAGGATACTTCCGTATTAAACGTCATTTCCGTAACCGAATTGTATTTCACAACGAAATCCATTGCGGGGAATAACTTCCGATATTTCGAATCGTTTTTCGTTGCGTGTGTTGTTTATTTCATGATGACCCTGCTTGTCACTTGGGTTTTGCGTTATTTCGAGAGAAAGCTAGACGGCCCTGACAGTTACACGATGATCGATCATCACGTGCAGGTAGAAAGTACGAAATAATCGGAGAAGGAGGAGAGCATATGGAAAAAATCATTGATATTCAACACTTAAATAAATCCTATGGATCACATGAAGTATTAAAAGACATCGATTTTTCGGTGAACAAAGGAGAAGTCGTCACGATCATCGGTTCCTCTGGATCAGGTAAGTCTACCCTTCTTCGTTGTATTAATTTATTGGAAAAACCAAGTGGCGGCCAAATTATCTATAAGGGAGAAAATATTTTAGACGACAAGCACGATATTTTCTTGTACCGTAGACATCTAGGCATGGTCTTTCAGCAATTTAACCTGTTTAATAACCACGATGTGTTAAGTAATTGTGTAGTCGGGCAAGTAAAAGTGCTAAAGCGTTCGAAGGAAGAAGCTGAAAAAGTAGCTTTGAAGTATTTGCGGGTCGTTGGGATGGATAAATACGTCAATGCGAAACCAAGACAATTGTCGGGCGGTCAAAAACAGCGTGTAGCGATTGCAAGAGCACTCTCCATGGAACCTGATGTGATGCTGTTTGATGAGCCTACATCAGCCCTTGATCCGGAAATGGTGGGAGAGGTTCTGAAAGTAATGAAGGAACTCGCTGAATCAGGTCTGACGATGTTGATCGTGACGCATGAAATGGAATTTGCGAAAGAAGTATCTGACCGAGTGGTATTTATGGACAAAGGCATTATTGCGGAAGAAGGAAGTCCCGAGCAAATTTTCAATCATCCAACACAAGAACGTACAAGGGAATTCTTAAAACGAACGTTAAGAAGCTCGTGAATGGATGTTAGCTGTTAAAAAGAAGCACCCCTTATAGTGGGACATCTTGGAGGTTTCCCAATGTCTCCTGTAAGGGGTGTGTTTTATTGTATGGATAGGTAGTTTAGCTTTAGAACAAAGTTGTAATCGCACCTGAGTTTGGATTGACAATAAAGTAGCCATAGGTGCTTATATAGCTGTCTCCGTTTTGGAAGTTGTTGATTACTTCTTTGTAGATATGAATCACATAATTGCCATTCTCATCATCGTGGTCGTACTCGACTTTGTAATCGGCCGGAATCTTATTTGCGTATTTCTTTTTTACCAGTTCTACTGCTTCCAGCTTGGAATGCATCTTTGCTGCCGGTAATTTTCCTATGTAGATAGAAGCTGTTTTGGAGTCATACATGACTGATTTTCCTAGATTTTCAGCTACAAAGCGGATAGGAACATAGACTGAGTTTTTGTACAGAAACCCTTGTTTGCTTGAATCTGGTGATTTTGGAACAGCATCAAAATAATAGGTGTAAGGAATTTTGGTCATCTCATCAAGAGTACTGCTTGATGTTGCGTAAGTAATCCCCGAAAAAAGAACCGACCCGACTATTACTCCCCCGATAAACGATTTGATCTCCCATTTCATCTCGTAACGACTCCAATTCTTTATATTCATTCATTTCCATCCCTACATTATGACAAAACTCCCTACCATTCGTCATCGAGCGCAGGTAATAGGTGGATATAACTAATCGCTGGCTGGAATTAACAGACTGTAGGTCTAAATATTTATCTTTTGTGCAAAGTCTTTTTTACCTAGATGAAGAAAATGTTTTATTTGTAATATATTTTTTATTTTATTTTATAGTAAACATATTGATTTTTGTTGATGTTTTCTTAGTAGATACAATTGTTTTCATCAGAAAAACCTATTACAATAAACAAATATTCAGGAGTGATATATAACGCATCAAAGATGAATAACCTTTTGATTTATCAGGAATGCTTTAAGTGAGTTTTAGTAGCTTTCCTAAAATTACGGCTAGTAGAGCAGAGAGGAAGAGGAACTGGAGTGGAAAACAAAGAATTGAAGAGGTCCCTGGAAGCACGTCATATTCAAATGATTGCTTTGGGCGGAACAATTGGTGTTGGGTTATTTATGGGTTCAGCAAGCACGATTAAATGGACGGGTCCGTCAGTCATGCTAGCGTATGCAATTGTAGGTATTTTTATTTTTTTCATCATGCGGGCAATGGGGGAAATGTTGTACGTAGAACCAAGCACGGGTTCATTTGCGACATTTGGTCATAAGTACATTCATCCGATAGCAGGCTATCTGACAGCTTGGAGTAACTGGTTCCAGTGGGTCACAGTCGGGATGGCAGAAATTATTGCTGTTGGGACCTATATGCAGTACTGGTATCCTGATTTACCTCCTTGGATTCCGGGTATTATTGCCATGGTGATTCTTGGTGCAGCAAACTTATTCTCAGTGAAATCTTTTGGTGAGTTTGAGTTTTGGTTTGCCATGATCAAAATTGTTACGATCGTCTTGATGATTATCGCAGGGTTTGGACTAATTTTCTTTGGTATTGGCAACGGAGGAATCGCAATTGGATTATCGAACCTGTGGGAACATGGGGGCTTCTTTGCAGGCGGATGGACAGGATTTTTCTTTGCTCTATCATTAGTAGTCGGGGCGTATCAAGGAGTAGAATTGATTGGGATTACAGCAGGTGAGGCAAAAAACCCGCAAAAAACGTTACGAAATGCGGTTCAAGGTATTATCTGGCGTATTTTGATTTTTTATATTGGGGCGATTTTTGTCATTGTAACCATTTATCCCTGGAATCAATTGCAGGAAATCGGCAGCCCGTTCGTGGCAACTTTTGCGAAAATCGGTATTACAGTAGCAGCAGGGCTCATTAACTTTGTTATTATCACTGCTGCCATGTCCGGTTGTAATAGTGGTATTTATAGTGCGGGACGTATGCTTTATACATTAGGTGTAAATGGACAAGCGCCAAAAATCTTTACGAAACTGTCCAATAATGGTGTGCCACTGCTAGGAACGATTGGTGTGCTTATCGGTTTGGGCGTTGGCGTTATCTTAAGTTATATGGCACCAGATAGTCCGCTATTTGTGTATGTATACAGTGCAAGTGTACTTCCTGGTATGGTTCCGTGGTTTGTTATTCTGATTAGTCAAATCAACTTCAGAAAGGCAAAAGGAGCTGAAATGGATAAACACCCATTCAAAATGCCTTTTGCTCCAGTGACCAACTACGTAGCCATTGCCTTTTTACTGATGGTATTAGTGGGTATGTGGTTCAATGATGATACACGCGTCTCGCTTATTGCAGGGATTGTTTTCTTGGGAATCGTTGTGATTAGCTTTTATGCTTTTGGAGTGGGCAAGGCAGCTCCAGTGGGTACTCAACCAGAGGAAAAGTGACGAACAGATTATTAGCAAGTTACAGTAATATCGATAGAAAAGGGACATTGCTAAGCGATGTCCCTTTTACATTATTTCGGTAAATTTGTGCCCCGTTGTAATTTAACTGCTCTCGTGGCAATGAAAGTGTTGATGTATTTATCAAATAAACGTCGCCCAGCATAGTTGTCTTCGTACATATCAGCAACCATGAAACCCGCACGTAACTGGCCGCCAATTTGGTCCTCAAGACTATGGCCAAAAAGAAGTGGATCACCACTTTCGATATACATGGAGAGGATCTCTTTCGGAAGACTTGTCAGGTCAGAATAAGGGATTGAAAATCTAACATCAAGGATACCCTGATCTTCTTTTTCTGGATCGAATATACATACGCTAGAAAAGTCTCATGGCATGATCGAAACAATTTCTACAAAGGACTCTGCTTCTACAAATAACGTGATGTCCTGCTTGGCTTTATCGGTCGTGATAACGCCCTTGTAATTTGCTGAAACAAGAGCAAGACGCTCTAATTGCTCTTTGGATAACTTACTTTTTTCTGGTGCAGAAAGAGGAATCAGCTTGTTGTGGCCATCGATCAAATAAACTTTGTACCCTGATTCCGGGGCGAAGCCTTTATTTGCTGTAATGATCCAGCTATCCCCTGCACGTTCGGCTTTGACAGAGCCATCGTTGAATAAATCACGGCCAACAGTTCTGTGAATAACGTGGCGCTGTTTCCCATCCGGCGTTACTGCTGTAACAGTGACTACGTCCATCGGTGAATAAATCATATACTGCTGTGAAAGTGTAAAGTTTCTGTTCCTAACTGGAACTGAGACTGATATTCCGCCGAATTCCACATCCACTTTTTTCAATTGATCGGCGTATTCCCCTTCGGCAAGCGTTCCATTCAACTCAAGATTAATCGTTGATGGAATGTTTTCTTTTTGACGATCTCCTAAGTACACGATTTGTGCTCGGATATCCTTTAGCAAGACAGCTGTTTTTTCTTCGGTTACTGCCACATCCACAATCGTCCTAGTTACTTGCCCATTCTCCATTTCAAAGACACCATACCCGGTTCCACTTGGGATTTTGTTAAAGACTACGGAACCGTTGCTGTCAGCGACCTTTGTGCCGAAATTTGATTTCAGCATTTCATCCCGCTTCAATAGCGTAATCAATGCTCCCGGTTTTGCTCCCTGCACGCGAACTGCCCCTTGGTCTCCTTTGACTGTAAAAACATTTCCTTGTCCATTGCTGGGTGTTGTCGGTGTTGGGGAGGTTGGTAATTGCGGCATGCTTACATTCAAATCATTCACCTGGATAGGGCCATACGTTTCCTTGCCGCCCCCATTCCCCAGTTGTCCGTCTCCGTTTTGCCCCATTCCCCAGACGGATCCATCTTTTTTCAAGGCAACGGCGTGAAGCTCTCCGCCGTCAAGTGCGACCACATCGGTGATGTCGGCTAGTATAGCGGACCTTTGTTGACGAATTCTATCGGTACCCAGACCCAATTGGCCCCGATAGTTGGAACCCCATGCCCACACCGAACCGTCGCGGTTAATGGCCAAACAAAAATCTCTTCCTGCACCTATATGGACGACCTCAGTTACTTCTTCCACCCGGATGGGGTGATTTTGCACTTCGGCTGCTCCGTCTGCCAATTGCCCATCCGCATTTCTGCCCCATACCCAAACCGTCCCATCACTTTTCAGTGCAAGCGAGTGGCCTCCACCAGCTGCGATGGCAATCACCTGATTTATGCCTTTTACCTGTACCGGGGCCTTGGTGCTATGCCAAGTACCGTTTCCGATTTGTCCGTCACTGTTCGATCCCCACGCCCAAACGGTTCCGTCGTTCTTCATGATGATCGTATGATTGAGCCCCGAGGCAACCGCTTTTACCTGATTCACTCCTTTTATTTCCGTAGGTTGTGCACGGTCTGCCGTCGTCCCGTCACCCAACTGACCGTAACCATTTTTTCCCCATGCCCATAACGTTCCATTATCCTTGATGGCAAAAGATTGAGAGCCGCCTGCACCAATCGCAACCACATGGTCGAGTTTCTTTACCTGTACAGGTTTCAGCCGATCAATTGCTGTGCCATCTCCAATCTGGCCATTGCCATTAGCGCCCCATGCCCAAACGGTTCCATCATTTTTCAAGGCAAGGGAATGATATTCGCCGGCTTCGACAGCTACGATACCGGAAAGATTGGAAACCAATGCCGGCTGCATGATACTCTCTGTGGTTCCATTTCCCAATTGACCATTGCTGTTTTCTCCCCAGGTCAAGACGGTTCCGTCAGATTGCTTGACTATGCTGAAATTTCTGCCTGCTTTAATCTGCGACGTTTCATTCTGTTCTGCTGCTCCCGCTATTTGTCCAGGAAGTAACGACGCAAGCAAGGTCACGCAGAGAACCCATTTCTTAAAATGTTTCATATTTCCACCCATTCCATTGTAAAAAAATCATTCACTTTTCCACCGAGCAACGGTTTCTTCTACGAATTTGTCAAAGGAACGAGGATCACGCTGCAACAGTTCTCGTTGGAGCAGGAAGTCCTGTTCCGTGCCTAAGCAACCCAATTGCTGAAAACTTTCGTACATAACCCGAAAATCTTGAGCAAGCCATTCAGGCAGCATCGTAACCGCTTGCTGATACCATGCATCTAGATTATCTCCGGCATACCGTACAGTAGTGCCCATATGGCGACTATAGGTTTCAGCAATTGCTTCTCCTGTTAACACTTCGGTTCCATACAGGGGGTAAGTCTTTCCTTCATATCCGCTAAGAAGAAGTGCATTTGCGGCTGCATAAGCGATATCACCTGTATCCACTCGGTGCAATCCTACCGAGCCAAGTGGTTGAGGATAAATTCCGTATTGAAGAATTGCTTCACGAAACGAGTAATCATTTTGAAAGAAGTTATTTGGTCGTAAAATCGTGTATTTCATGCCTGATTGCTTTATTGCGTCTTCGATCCTAATCTTACTTCTTATATGAGGGATGTGTATCATATGGTCATATAGTGGCGCCGACAAGTAGACGATTTTGGAAACACCAGCATTTTTGGCCGCATCAATTGCTGTAATTGCCTGGCTCGTTTCGGTCCTGGACATACCGATTAAGAGAAAAACGGCATCCATTTGATCGAATGCCCGATCTAAGCACTCAGGGGCTTCCAAATCCCCTTGAACCCACTCTGCATTTTCATACAAATGCTGCGAATTGACTGGATTCCGTGAAAGGATGCGGACGGAAGCATTGCGGTTGAGAAGCTCCGGAACCAGATGACTTCCTACAGTACCTGTACCTCCAATAACCAGAACATTCATAACCTATAACCCAATCCTTTCTGTTTTGTTTTCTTCCAGTGCGGCTTGCAGTTGCAACCAGGCTTTTTGATCCAAGCGAGACTCTGCTAATCCCAACATTCCTGCATACGCTTCTTTCGGTGCAAATTTCTTCATTTCGCTAAACATCCCTACCCGATCCAGATGGCTGATCGCTGGAATCATATAGTGCATAAAAATCGACATCACTTGCGGCGGAATGGATGAACGAATATTTATAGAGATTACTTTTAACTGGTCATCACTCAAATTCTCCCATAACGCCTCCATTCCAGGTCCCTCTTCGTGTTGAAGATGGATCAAGTAATCAGCGGTAAAGCGGTTCAAATCTTTACCAATTTGGTACCAGATCTTCTGATGGTGGGAGGGATCTTGCTTATTCATATCCAACTGATCCACAAGTTCAATAAGCTTCTCAAGCTTTAGTTCCAATACACTGTGCTGTTCCTCCAATTGATGCAACGTCTCAGGTGCATATTTTTCATAGGCTTCATTCAGATGCGTATCCTCATCTCTCGAGTGGGCATCTAGAATGAGCACGATCCGCCGAAACTCTTCAACAAATGAATTCACTCTTTCCTTATCAGAACCATCTACCGATCCTGCTTGATAACATAAACCGCTTAATGCCAGGCGGATACCCTTGTGCACTTGAGCATAAATATCAAAACGACCTAACATGTTTAACTCTCCTTTGTGTTTATTATTTATGGAACATTCGTTCACATGAATAAAGTACCATCATTGAAATTAGGAGAGAATCGAGTAAATTACGTATTCATTTCATTTGAATTACGTAATTTTTGCTTTTTACACCGTTAATACGTAATAAGCCGCTACTACCAGACTAGGTCGGGTGAGTAGCGGCTATCCTCAGTAATGGGTTTTGATTATTTTTCAAGTGACTGATCGTAATTCATCAAATATTTAACCAGGGAGGCTCTGGAGTTGATATCAAGTCGCCTGTAGATTTTTTCAAGATGGGTACTTACAGTCCGTGGACTAATGATTAGAGATTCCGCAATTTCGATGTTTGTTAATCCTTCCGCAACCAAACGGGCAACTTCCATTTCTCTCTTACTCAATTCTGTTTCTTTGTTCGCAGAGCTCTTCGTGCCAGGTTTAGGAAAGCGGACTCCAAGTTTTTTCATAATTGCTTGCGTCATGTGCAAATCATAGTCAGCATCCAGATGTTCAAATATCTCCATACATTGAAGTAATTTATTTTTGGCTTCTTCTGGATCGTCCTCCAGTATCATGTCGGCATGGATACGTATTGATCGTGCATATTCTAAGGGTATGTTTAGTGCTTTGAAATAGTTGGCTGCTTCATGGATGTGGATCAACGAGGACTCCTTGTTTCCTAAGGCAAAATGGACCTTACTAAGTAATCGTTCTCCTAAAGCCCAAGAGAAAAGATTTTCTTCCATCTTGCCAAGCAAAAGTTCCTTGGCCGTTTCCAAAGCCCCCATTTGATCACCGGCGGACAATTGAATCTCTCCCCACAAGGCCATATTTAAAAAAGGAAGTGCCACGTAATAGGGTTGAGTTCGATTCATCAATTCATAGAACTCCGCTGCTCTTTCTGTACCCAAGGCAATCATCATCTCGGTCGGAGCGAGCATATCCATTACGTGCCCGTCTTTTGTAGGAAAGGCAGGAACAAGACGCTTCATTTCATCAAGGCAAAGCTGGGCTTCCGTGAAATTTCCCATCCATGCATAAACGATCCCTTTGGTAATATGTGCATAGATTAACGGCCTGCCAACGTCGATTCTCCTTGCTTTAGCGAAGCTCATCTCAATTTTGGGTAAAGCCAATTTCCAATTACCGCTTAAGAGATCTGCGAGAGCCTGTATCCAGTAACTGCGGATCTCGTATTCCAGAATACGCATTTGCTTAGAAACTTCCAAGGCTTTCTGTGAATAGATTCTGCTTAATTCGTATTGACCGCAGAAGATAAAATTAATAGCACTTACGAAGCAACCACGAAACAGCGTCTCATCCTCAACCTCCATCTTTCCAAGCTCTTCAATCAATAATCGAACCCTACCAGGCATGTAATTTTCTTTGTAGACGTAGGACGTCCAATAATCGATTTCCGCAACTTTTGCTTGTGCGGCGGCTTGGGGCGTTCCAACCAGCTTGTGAACCTCTTGAATCTCTTCATAAACCTGGTAATATTCCTCTGATCGTTTGAGTCTGCTTAAAAAGATCAGACTTGTATGCAAAAGTTTGTAGCGGATTTCAGGGGAGTCAGATAGTCTTCTAGCGATAGCCAAACCATCTTCTAAATATTGCAGGGACTGCTCGATTTCTCCTGATTCCCAAAAAATATTCGATAATAACCCGTGCAAGCGTGCAATTTCTATCTGGTCGTCATATTGAACATACGTGCGTATCGCCTCCAGACAATATCGCTGGGCCTCACTGCGTTCTCCCAACATTTTATGAGCTTCTCCCAGGCGTTTGAGGAGGAAAGGTATTCGGCTTTTTTCCTCTGTCATCTTTTTGGTTTGGATCATCTCCAGGACAGCCTTATAATACTTTGCGGCAGATGCATAAGCGTGCAGCAAAAGGGATCTCTCTGCTTCCTGGAGGAATACCATTATGGTGCGAGCAGGATCTGCTTCAGGCCCAGCACCATAGTACAAATGAGCCAAAAGCTCTACATCATTAAAGCTGCTCTCCTCCAGTACTTCAATGAAAAACTTATATGCACGCCGACGAACCATAATGGGGAGCTCGTCAAAAACAACTTCCTTTACTAAAGCATGGTAGATACCGTAATGTACCTCCATCTCTTGAATTTCTTCAAAAATAAGTCCTGCAGATTTGAGCTTTTGGATGGATAATAAAAAATCATCCTCACTCATTTGTGTGAGACGATGGAGGATTCGGTGGGATACAGTCCCCTTCGATATGGCAGCATAGAGGAGGACTTTTTGATCACTGGAATTAATTCTTTGAATACGCCCTTTAATCAGCTCTTTAATTCGATAGGGAATGGTTTCGATTGAGTTAATTGAGAGAATCCAGGCCCCGTCTTGCATCGATAATACACCTGTTTCAAGCAGCGAAAGGAGTAATTCATCAATAAACAAAGGTACTCCTTCAGAATGTTTCATAATGAAAGCAATAAAGCCATCCGGTAAGGCTGTACCCAGTCGGTTTGTAACCAGACGGGTGACTCCCTGTTCACTCAGGCGGTCAAGGTGGAATTCTTTAAAAAATTCTTCTTTACGTAAGGATTGAATAAAGTTACTCGCAGGTGTATTAATAGATAGACCAAACGTATCAATGGTTAACACCAGTAACAGAGGCGAGTTATTCATTCCACGGCTCAAGTAATGGAGAAATTCCAGGGAAGCAGGATCAGCAAAATGCAAATCATCCTGAATAATTACAAGTGGTTGTCCTTCCGCCATTCTTTCCACAAGACAGACCAATGATTCAAACAGACGTGTCTTTTCTAATGCAGGATCGCCTACTTTTGGTGGCTCAGGGAACTGAAAACGGCGAAACAGTTTCCCTAAGTCGGGCAGGTCTTTCGTCCACGTGGTTACTTTCTCTGAATCTACACCTCTGAAATTCTGATTACACATTTCGATAATCGGTGTATATGCAGTATCACTCCCGACAGAGTAAGAGCGGCCATGAAAGACTTTGCATCGATGTTCACTTGCTATATTCATGATTTCCTGGGAGAGCCGGGTTTTCCCAATACCAGGCTCTCCCATGATAGTAACAATAGAGCCCTTTCCATCTACCAGGTTAGCAATCATTGCAGAAATCTGGGTTACGTGTTTCTCTCTCTCAACAATCGGTGATTTCATTTCTGTCATTTTTGGAAAACAATCCTTCCCCGAGAAGTCGTGGTTCATTCGATATCTCAAGTAATAAATTCCTCGTGATACAACTTTTCCCTTTATATTTCCTGTTCTTACATGTATATACAAAAGCTAAAAAACAATAACTACGTCATTCACCTGATAGATGACCTGCATCATTTCACGTACAATTATCCTTAGTATGAATTACAAGTAGGGAGTGTTTGTTTCTGCGTAGGATCATTCCATTTTCAGAAGCGCAAGCAGAGGATGCTATTGGCGGAAAGGCCAAAAACCTTGTGCTTCTGTATCAGTCGCAATTCCCTGTTCCCAAAGGTTTTATCATCAAGTCATATGCGTTTGAGCTTATCCATCATAAAAATCAGGGACCACATTTGATTATTTCTGAGCTATTGCGTCAAGAAATTGAGGAAGCGTATCAAAAATATGTGACCCCTCCTGTGGTCGTTCGCTCTTCCTGCGCCACAGAAGACCTGGAGCTGGCCTCGTTTGCCGGACAATATGAAACGATTCTATCTATTACTTCGGATAATTTACTAGAATCGATCAAGCGATGTTGGCTTTCGATTTATCAGGATCATGCCCAATCGTACCTGACACAGAGATTCTCTCAAGTTGACGAGGCACCAGCAATGTCCATAATTGTTCAGGAATTAGTAAATGCAGATGTAGCCGGGGTTATTTTTAGTAAAAACCCTATTACAGGAAATGGAAATGAAATTGTAATCAATTCGAATTTTGGATTGGGTGAGGCAGTAGGTTCCGGCCTTGTTACCCCAGACTTTTTCATCCTCTCAAAACAAGGCACATCGATTCGTAAAATGGTACTGGGCGAAAAAGAGTGCAAGATTGTCCACAAGCAGGATGGGACACATTCAGTCGCAACGACCCCTGAAGAAAAATCGAGTTTTAGTTTGCGTAGTGAACAGTTGCATGAATTGCAGAAAGTAACCGTGGCCATTGAAACGCTTTTTGGTCATCCCGTTGATCTTGAATTTGCGTACAAACAAGGAAAACTCTATATTCTGCAAGCAAGACAGATTACAACCTAAAGGAGAAAAGAATGAGTACCCATTTATCAGAATGGAAGAAAACCTTGATACTGGGCGAAAGTGAAAAACAGCAAAGATTTTGGATGCTAGATGATACTCACTTCTTCAAACCACTTACGCCATTGTTTGCCTCTTTTATGATACCAGCCGTAACAACAGGAACAAAAAGGGCATTTGAAAACATGAAAATGCCAATTACGCAATTTTTAGTCAAGTCCGATCATGGCTATTATTATCAAACGATGCCTCTTCACCCAGAGCCATATGAAGAGAGGATTATCAAGCATAAGAAAATAATGGAGGCGTCTTTTCCTCAGATCAAGTCGAATATGGATCGCCTCGTGAATGAATTCTTTATGCCATTTTATCAGAAGTTGTTTGAACGATCTGTTGGGTATTTATCGCTGAAAGAAGCCTTGCACTATGTAGAAGAACTACAGCACTTCTATACGAAAGCATGGCAATACCACTTTGAAATCGTCATTCCCAGAATATCTTTGGTGATTGCATTGGAGGAAGTTTACAGGCAGGTGACCGGGGCAAAGGACACAAAGGAGATCTACGATTTCATGCAGGGGGTAATGAATATGTCCCTCGAAACCGATCGTGGGTTATGGTTATTAGCCAAGCAAGTGAAATCCTCTGCCGTTCTATGCTCTCTGCTTACTTCATCCAAGAATCCAATCGAAACGCTGGGTCTTTCCACGGAGGGAAGGGAATTTCTGAAGGATTTTGAGGATTTCTTAAGTATCTATGGTCACCGAACGACTCGCACTCATGAGTTCACGGAAGAGACATGGTTTGAGAATCCAGCCATTGCCCTGTCAATGATTAAGAACTACGTTCAAATCGATTACGATTTCGATGGACAGTTCAATCAAGTGATTGCTGAACGCAAAGCAAAAGTGAACGATCTGTTCGAACGTCTTCCTGCTGGGGATATGACAAACCAGCTTCATACTATGTACAATTGGGCATTAAACTGTTGGGGTGTTGACGAGGATCATCATTTTTATATTGATGCGATGTTGGCTGCAAAATCACGATACTTCCTTAAAAATGTAGGGCGCACCTTGGTTCAGCATCAGATTATTGCATGTGATGAGGATATTTTCTATTTATACCTAGACGATTTGCTTGAAGCTTTATTTGAGCCGAGAGCTCTCGATGAGGTCGTTCGGCAGAATAAAAAAAGATATCAACATTTTCTGAGCCTACAGCCGAAGCCATTCTTTGGTACCCCACCCAATTTACCGCCTGATCCGGTAATTGAACGGATTTTTGGAATGTCCCAGAACGTAATAGTCAATCAAACCAAATCCTTCAAGGGATATGCTGCTTCTGCGGGATTGTATACGGGAAAGGTCAAGGTCATTTACGGGCAGGAAGATTTCTCTAAGCTTGAAAAGGGCGATATCCTCTTGTGTAAAACGGCACCACCTTCGTGGACGGTTTTATTTTCAATTGCGGGAGCCCTCGTAACCGATGCTGGTGGTATTCTGTCGCATGCCAGCATCGTTGCCAGGGAATATAAACTTCCTGCAGTGGTTGGAACAAAGGTAGCAACATCTATCGTAAAGGAAGGGGATCAAGTCACGGTGGATGGTACGAATGGAGTTGTTTACTTCGGTTCATAAAATACTGCATATAAATCAGCCCAAGTACAATGGTACCTGGGCTTTTGTCTTTTACGATTAATGATGATTTTTTACTACTTCTTGTCCGCGCACATTCCAAGTAAGGGCAAAGATGATGGCTGCAAGTGCACAAGAAGCTGTTAATAAAATAAATCCTGCATTCCAACCAGATGCATCTACGATGACACCCATTAAAGCATTAGCTGTTACAGTACCGCCCAGGTAACCAAATAATCCAGTTAGTCCTGCTGCAGTACCGGCAGCTTTTTTGGGAACAAAATCAAGTGCTTGCAGACCAATTAACATGACCGGACCATAAATTAAGAAGCCAATTGCAATTAAGCATAGCATATCGATAGTTGGGTTACCTGCAGGATTAAACCAGTAAACAAGAACGGCAACCAATACCCCTAGCATAAATACAAATCCAGCAGGTCCACGGCGTCCTTTAAACAGCTTGTCTGAGATCCAGCCACACAAAAGCGTTCCTGGGATACCTGCCCATTCATATAAGAAATAGGCAAAGCTTGTCTTGCTCATACTGAAACCTTTTTCTTCACTTAAGTAGGTTGGTGCCCAGTCTAATACACCATATCTAACGAAGTAAACAAAAACGTTGGCAATGGCGATGGCCCAAACCCATTTATTATTTAAAACATATTTGAAGAGAATTTCTTTCGTAGTTAATTCAGTTTCGAACGTTTTTTTCGTAGCACTTGGATAATCATCGCGGTACTCTTCAATTGACGGTAATCCTGCAGATTGTGGTGTATCTCGCAACAAGAAGTAAGAAATGATGGCAACAATAATGGCTACTAGAGCGGGTAGAATAAAAACGCCTTCATACCCGGCGGCGGAGCTTCCGGCAATTCCAGCCCATATAGCAACACCTATACCAGCAAGCGGTGCCATTAATCCTCCTCCAACATTATGCGCTACGTTCCATATTGCTGTTTTATTTCCTCTTTCATTTACACTAAACCAATGAACAAGAATACGACCTGATGGCGGCCATCCCATTCCCTGAAACCAACCATTTAAAAACAGCATGATAAACATAATAGCTACAGATGAGGTGAAGAAAGGCACAAAACCTAATAGTAAACTAATGATTGCAGATAGAATTAGCCCGGCAGGCAAGAACATCCTTGGATTACTTCGGTCCGAAATGGTGGCCATCACAAATTTACTGATTCCGTAAGAAATGGCAATGGCAGATAGCGCAAAACCGAGCTCCGCTTTGGTATATCCTTCTTCGATCAAGTAGGGCATAGCAAGCGAAAAGTTTTTTCGAATTAAATAATACGCTGCGTAACCAATGAAGATTCCCAGAAAAACTTGAAGTCTGAGTTTCTTGTACTCAGAATCAATTTTTTCTTCGGGCAACCTGTCAATAGGCGGAGCTGGCTTGAAAAGTGAGAGCATCTCTTTACCTCCTTAGTATTACTAACGATGAAGAAAATAAAAAACCCATACTTTAATGGCGCTCTCTAAATGAAAGCGCTAAAAAAGTATGGGTCTCCACTTCTCCGTCATCGTTAACTTGTAGAAACAATATTAATAGTTGCTGCAAACGTTGTCAATTTTTTTTCAAATCATAATGATAGTTTGTTAGAATTCACCTATTCTTGGGATAATATCCGCTTCTCCCCGGTAATCGCTTGAATCGGATCGATATTTTGAGTGAATTCGAGGGTACCGATGTACTGTCCGTTCTCATCACGAACAGCGAAATAGCGAATATACACATATTTATCACGGAACTTGATCCAGAAATCCTCGCTGTCTTTCTTTCCGGATTTAAAATCATTCAGCAACTCTTCGACGATATGAGCGCTCTTTGGCGGGTGGCAATTTTGAACGGTACGCCCGATAACCGCCTTGGTTCGTGCAAAGATCCGTTCTTTCCCGTGGGAGAAATAGCGGACAACATCGTTATGATCAATGAAGGTAAGGTCTACCGGTAAATGGTTAAATAGTAGCTCAAGTTGCTTTAGGGACAGAATTCCTGTCTCCATTTTAATGTAGCCCTCAGAAATGGCATTTTCATCCAGTTCTAATCGTTCAGGCTTCCATTTTTCAACGGAACTAATCAGGCAATATCCGATTTCATCACTCTCATGAGCAATTTTAATCCATTCATCTTCGGTAAAATGATTCATGGCCATTGGGAAAAGAATTTCTTCTTCTCTGTAGATCATTTGATGGACTTCATTGATAAAGTAGTTGCAGCCATTGATAACGACTTGTTTGTCTCCGTTGTAGTTTACTAATTTTTGTTTCGTTTCTTTGATGGCATCACGGATATAATCATTAATTCTCCACATATTCGTAGATGGACCGAAAATACCGTACTTTTCGAGATAAGGGAAAATCAGATGCTCTTTGCGCATATAGTGCTTATCAATGTCGAGCAAGAGATTGATATCTTCCAAGAGCATGTAAATATGATCAGCAGAGTCGTCCTGAATAAATTGTGTCAAATGCGGTTGTAGACGGGAATGTAACAGCTTCTCAAGTTCTCGATTTTCTAGTTTGAATGTATGAATCGGATGTCCTGGCTCTTCCTTGGGAAGGGGGAGATCTGTGATATTCCCTTTCAGAATGGACATATGTCCGGAAGACAAATGCAACTCTTCACTTTTTCCAAGGGATCCATTCTCGACGAAAGTACGATGAAGTTCGGAAAGCTGTGAGACCTCATCAATAGTGACTTTCCCAATCTTTTCATCGAACTGGGCCTTTACCTCGTCTACACTCTTTCCGCTATGAAGATCCGTAAAGATCTCTTTTAGTTTTTCCTGGCGTTCTGATTTTTGATTTATATGTTGTTCACGGTTGTTGATTAGCTCGCTCATAAGATGCTCCTTTACTTGAGAATTAGCATTATGTGGCTGATAAACTTTCTCATGTTCAAGGTAACATGTATGGCGATAATAGTTCGTGATGGGGGTCACAAAGAGAAAAAATCTATGGCAGTTTGACTTCAAGTTCGATTGAATAGATCATTAATTCATACGGGTCTTGGAAATCAAATACGATGGACTCAGCATACTGGCCTGTGTTTCTCACGTTTATCAGCATAGGCACAGGTGTCTGCCCATCGGGAACCCATCTGGCCGTAGCCTTGTATCGACCAATCGGCACACTGCTCAGACCGTATCCTTCTGCTATTGGCATAGCGCGTTTCGTTATTGTTTGACCGGTACTGCCGTCCAGCAACGGGGAAACAGGCGTGAGTGTCACTTCGATTTCGCCTACCTGGGGTGGAGGCAGATTTTCATCATAGGGATTCGTGAAATCTGCAGTATAAAGCAAGACATTGCCATTAGCGGTTTTCCAAGTAAAGTTACGAATGGCCCCAGTATTACCTGCAAATGGCAAATCGGTGTCAGAGCTTAAATTGAAGCCGTACATCTTGCCGTTATATTCATGCTTGATATCGGCACTCATATTCCAACTGGTGGCAATGCGTTCCAATTCTATCCGATAGCGCCCATTCTCGTCGGTGACTCCTAAAATATTGCTGTTATAGAGTAATTGGTTATCCGCATAAATCATAACTCCTGGTTGTGGATGACCTTGCTTGTCGACTACTTGACCTTTCACGACATAAGGTTCTATTTTCTCTTTGGTTGGCGTTGGTTTGGCAACTTTATCGCTACCTCCACCACCGTCTCCGATTTGAATCGTCGTAACGCCATGATCATTGGAGTATGAAACTTTATAGCCGCTGTTCTCCGATACAAAGCGCAATGGGACTTCATATTGTTGAATAACGCCTAAAACGATAAAACCGAAAAGGATTACAAAAATTGAACTTAGTATCCATGTTCTCCTCATGAATGATAACTCTCCTTTATCGCTTAATAGTTAATTTTGCGATGAGGCCACAAAATTCTGCAAAAGTTGCTTTCATATGAAGCTGCAATGCTTTAAATATATGTGGTACAGTAATAGGTGCTGTAGCTTGTCTGGAACAAACAAGATTGATTGGAGGAAATATAGGATGTCTACTTTGCCAAATTGCCCAAAATGTAACTCAGAATACACGTACGAGGATGAAAATCAATTGGTGTGTCCTGAGTGTGCCCATACCTGGAGTTTGAATGAAGGAACCGAGCAGGGTGAAGAGCAAAAAGTTGTCAAAGATGCCAATGGAAATATTTTGAACGATGGAGACACTGTAACAGTCATCAAGGACCTCAAAGTAAAGGGAACCTCATCCGTCGTAAAAATTGGGACAAAAGTGAAGAATATACGGTTGGTTGAGGGAGATCATGATATTGATTGCAAGATCGATGGTTTTGGTGCTATGAAGTTAAAATCGGAGTTTGTTAAAAAGGTGTAAGAGGTTGCAAAGAAAATTATGGACGTGATTAAGCCAGGCGCAAAGCTTGGCTTCTTTTTTTGATAGGATGAATATCGCTGACAATTGGCTCAATACCGCGCCTAAATTTGTAAAAATTCCGACAAATGGTTTATATATTCACAGCTTGACTGTATAATGAGTTTATGTAAATTTTTGGTATTTTACATAAACAAAATTACCATTTGTGGGGGAATAAGATGAAAAAAGCAATCTCACTCGCAGTAGCGTTAAGCTTAGCGGTTCCCGTAATGAGCACAACCTATGTTTCGGCGTTAACGACTCCAGTGGTGCATGACTACAATAAAGAAATTCAGGTGAACCAATTCCGACCACATGGCGGAGACAAGGCAGAAGTAGCAGAAGTCTTAACAGCATTGGTCAAAAATTTTGCCAATACAAAGGAACTGGAAAAGCTGTTGGCTCAAGACTCGGCCTTAAAAGACGGGGTGAAGGAATACCTGACTGGACTCTCACAGTTCAAAGAAATAAAGCTTGTTGAATCAAAAGTGGAGAAGCTGTATACCGTTACGGACTATGATGCGTATAACAAGTACCGTGCGATCGTCAAATTCAAATACCTTGGCTATACGAAAGATAATAAGGTCATTGAAAAAACAGACTACATTGGTTTGGCAAAATTGGGTAAGGAAGCGACTGACTGGAAGCTGTGGGGCGTTCTCTGGAAGGATACGGGAATTGATGTCTCGGATGTGAAGCTGGTCCAGCTTGAAAAGCCTGCAAAAGGGGAAGAAATTTGCGTTGTGACCACGGATGCAGGGGTAATCAAAATCCGACTATTCCCGGATAAGGCGCCGAAAGCAGTGAAAAATTTCAAGGAGCTTGCACAAAAAGGGTTTTATAATGACAGGGCATTCCATCGGGTGATCAACGATTTCATGATTCAAATTGGTGGTCAAGAGGGCACGGAGGAAGAGAACGAAACTGTATTTGGTGGGGAATTTGAGGATGAATTCAACAAAGATCTCTTCAATTTCCGGGGAGCACTTTGTATGGGGAATGCAGGGCCCAATACGAACACCAATCATTTCTACATCGTTCAGAGTCCAAAGGTAGATCAGGAATATCTTGATTTATCGGCGCTCCCACTGAATGCGGAAGCGAAGTACAAGGAGATTGGCGGACGTGCATATCTCGACATGAGGCATACCGTATTTGGTCAAGTATTTGAAGGGATAGAGGCAGTGGACAAAATAGCGATCCAAAAAACAGATGAGAACGGCAAGCCGATTCAAAACGCAATGAAAATACTGAAGGTTGAATTTGTGAAATACCAATAGAGAAACGAAAATAGCGAAGTAAAGAGCTATGATACGAGCTAAGCACGCATTGTGCCTAGCTCACTTTTTTGCGTAAAATTGACGGTTTTCCTGTGTTCCTAAAAATTTTCCAAGACCAGTTTGCCAATCATATCCCCGGCAAGTACCTTCTCATGTGCCAATTGCAGGTTGGCGGCATTGATCGGCTCCAGGCGTTGGGTCATGGTAGTTTTCAGTTTCCTGTTATCAACAAGATCAGCTACTTCATTAAGCAGGAGATGCTGTGCGAGCATATCATCGGTTTGAAACTTGGCTCGGGTAAACATCAGCTCCCAATGAAATGAGACGCTTTTCGAGAAAAGTAAATTCAGGTTAACGGGCTGACTGGCTGGAACAATGGAACAGATTTTGCCTTGTGGGCGAATGGCCTCAGACATGTTCTCCCAATGCAAGCTTGTATTGTTCAGACAGAAGATCGTATCGACTGCATCAAAGCCAAGCGTCTTTAACTGCGGGACAAAGGCTTCTCGATGATTGATCATGTAGTCAGCACCATGCTCTTTGACCCACTGAGAAGATTCTTCTCTCGAGGCAGTTCCGATGACTGTTAATCCGGCAAGTTTGGCGAGCTGAGTTGCAATAGACCCTACACCACCCGCGGAACCGATTAGCAGAATGGACTTGTTGCGATTTTCCTCTTCCTTTCGACTGATTTCCAGTCGGTGAAACAATCCTTCCCATGCAGTGAGTGAGGTTAAAGGCATAGCGGCTGCCTCTGCAAAGCTAAGGCTTTTCGGTTTTTTGCCCACGATACGCTCATCGACGAGATGGAATTCACTGTTACACCCGGGGCGATCTACATCGCCGGCATAATAGACTTCGTCGCCAGGCTGAAATAATTCGCAATCAGGCCCGATCTGTTCGACGATTCCCGCCGCATCCCAGCCAAGGATTTTCGGCTTATTCTCTTTATTTGCATTGGAACGGGACTTCACATCGGCAGGATTGACCGATATGGCTCTTACTTTTACCAAAAGATCTCTGCCAGAAGGACGTGGCTTTTCTATTTCAAGATCGATCAGGCTTTCCTGACCAGAGAGTGTGCGGGTAAACCCGACTGCCTTCATAATTTGCTGATTACTCATTTAATTCATCTCCCATGGGCTTTAGCCAGCTATCATGCAACCACTTTTCCGTCACTCGGCCATTATTCCAGACAATCCCCTGTTCAAAAGTAATTACTCTTCCACCGGGACCAACGATTACCCAGGCGTAATCATCTTTTTCATTCAAATAACACTTGTATTTCATGCCCGATACGGTGACGGTACGTTTATCGATGTTTCCTGTACCCGTCAAGGAAATTACTTCGTCATGCCTGTCAATCCACAGGTTCTGCAATTTCTCAAACATACCTGGCTCGACCTTTTCTAAAAATGCTCTGGCAATGGCGGTTGTTTCTTCTTTGCTTGGAAGCTTCCCTTCCGTCAATCGTTGATCCATCCAAGTAAATCCAAGGAGGTTATAATTGTTTTTTTCAACAACAACTGAAAAATGCTCACCGCCCAACCCATTATTTTCTCCTGAACGTTTTTCAAATCGGAAAACCCATACGTCGGTTCTGTTTTGTTTTTGACTTTGAACGGTTACTAATGTGTACTCGTCTGGAACAGTCAATAATTCAAAAACCCATTCCAACGCATTGCTATATTTTTGGTCTAATGGTTTGTTCATTTTGATCACCTTCACAGTTCGAATAGAATGGAAAGGAAAAGGCACCCCGATTGGTTCGTTACACAAACCAAATGAGGGTGCTTATTTGCTGTAATGTAAGGGCTATTCAGGGGTGGATATTGGCTGAGTAATTCGGCTCTTTTCTAAAAAATCCGGGTCAGATGCAACTGTACCTGCTTGCCCCCAATTTGCTACCGGTGTTTCCCGTAAAATAACCAGTACTTTGTCAGGCGGAAGATTGAACATATTAACAGTTACGTCGGACAATTCCTTCACCCATTGTTTTTTTTGTTCTGCTGTAAAACCTTCCCAACAATCAATGTTGATAATCGGCATGAAAGCCCACCCCTTAGACAAATGGTTTCCAAATACTTGAATGTAGTTTGGTTGCATTTATTGTAACAAATCTACAATTAATGTCAATAATTTTCCTTCCGTTGTAAATATACTTCAAATGACGTAAAATATTATCAGGAAAAACTACAATAGAAAGTGGTTATTTTATGAGCGGAAATGAACAAGCAGAAAACATCTTGCTGGACTTTGAATTGTTAGGAAAATTGGTTGTTGGTATTGGAGAAGTGTCAGACATAACAGGGGTTCCACAAAGACAAATCAGGTACTGGGAAGAAAAGGGGATTATTCACTCCTCCAAAGAAGGGGAAGGGACAACAAGGAAATACGACTATTTAAACATCAAAAAGATTCTTTTGGTGAAGGAATTAATGGATGATGGCTTTACCCTGGATGCAGCATCGAGGAAAGTAGAAGAACGAATGAGGACAATTAACGAAGTGTTTGCGAAGCTTTCCCATCGAGGTACAAAAAAAAGCGATGAAGAATAACCCTGCATATTTACTAATGCAGGGTTGTTCTTTCAACTTCAACGATCACTCGAAAAGGCTATTTGGATGGCTTTTGGCTGATCAGCAACTCCCTAAGTGCTTCATCGAATCTGGCAGTATCCTTTGACAGAAGCCATTTGTCAGGAATCAGAAAAAAGCTGCAAGAGTTACTATGTAAATAGCTATAGATGATCTGTGCTTCATCAATTTCATTTCTACTGACTTCTGAGAGAAATGAACGGGGTTTTGCCTTGAAGATGTCCAAAATATTAGTCTTGATCTTTTCAAGCAGGTATTCGATGTCTGTGCTTTCCAGATCATACTTTTCACGGTAAAGTATTTCGCTCTGTTTAATCAAAAAAAACTTGGCTGTACGATCATGTAGGTGCTCGATGACTGCGATTAACTGATTTTCTATCGTGAATTCGATTACTTTTTCTTTGTTGATGAGACTGTTGATTGCATCGATCGTGTTTCGATATTTGGCGGCCGTCTCAAATTCAAATGACTCGGCAGCCTCGAACATGCTTCGCTTTATTTCTTCCAATAAGCTTTTGTCTGATCCATCAAGTAAATCGGCAATCCTTTTTATCATGCGATTGTACTCTTCCACCGCACTTCCCCCTGCGCACATGCCAATGCACAAACCAAGTGAATGGTTCAAGCAGGCTGTATGCTTGGAAGAAGGGCTGCTGCACAAGATTTTGCAGTATTCCTTTATCCCTTGAAGCGCTCGTTCAACCGTGGTCCTGCTCGCTGTGTAAGGGCCGAAGTATAGATTCCCTTTTGTTTCGCCGGGATGATTGGTTATGACGAGACTGCGTAGCCCGTGCTCCATTTCTATGCCAATATAGGGATAAGAAAGCGGGCTCTTCATCTTCTTGTTGAAATGCGGCTTTAGGTCCTGGATTAATTTGCATTCAAGCATGAAAGCTTCAAATTCTGTGTCGGTAAGAATCAGTTCAAGATCCTTTATGATTTGGACAAGCTTTTTAACCTTTGGAGAATGAGCTTTCGAGTTATGAAAGTAAGACTGCACTCGATTTTTTAAGTTTTTTGCTTTCCCTACATAAATGATCGTACCAAGGGAATCTTTCATCAGATAAACGCCAGGGGAAGAGGGCAGGTTTTTTAGTTTTTCTTGTAGATTCATTGTACGTTCCCCTTTCAAGGCTTCCGTTGACCATAGTGATGAGAGGCTGAACACAGTCATACCTATATTGACACAAAAGCACAGAATATGGTATTTAAAAGATGGTTAGCACTCAAGTTGATAGAGTGCTAAAAGATATTCAGTTATCATTTTGAAAGGAGAACCACAAATGGAAAAAAAGCAATTTCAAGCAGAATCAAAACGGCTTTTGGAAATGATGATTAATTCCATTTACTCTCAGAAAGAGATCTTTTTACGAGAGTTGATTTCGAATGCTAGCGATGCCATTGATAAGATATATTACAAAGCGTTAACAGACGAAAATTTACGTTTTGATCAGGACAGCTACTATATTAAAGTAGAGGCTGACAAAGAAAACCGGACGCTGAAAATCTCAGATACGGGAATTGGGATGACAAAGGAAGAGATGGAAAATAATCTGGGGGTTATTGCAAAGAGCGGCTCTTTGGCATTTAAAAATGAGACTGAATTGAAAGACGGGCACAATATCATCGGACAATTTGGTGTCGGCTTCTATTCTGCCTTTATGGTAGCGGATGTTGTCGCAGTCACCAGTAAACCGTTAGGCAGCAGTGAGGCGTATAAGTGGGAATCTCAAGGCGCAGACGGATATACGATTGAGCCTTGTGCAAAAGCTGAAGTGGGAACAGAGATCATTCTTAAAATCAAAGAGAATAGCGAAGATGAGAACTATGACGAGTATCTGGATGAGTATCGTTTAAGAGCAATCATCAAAAAATACTCCGACTTCATTCGCTATCCGATCAAAATGGACGTTTCAGGCAATAGGCTCAAAGAAGGCAGCGATAATGAATTCGAGGAGTATCGTGAAACACAGGTAATCAACAGCATGGTTCCGATCTGGAGAAAGAATAAAAACGAACTTACTCCAGAAGATTACGAGAACTTTTATATGGAAAAGCATTACGGGTTTGACAAGCCGATCAAACATATCCATATCAGTGTCGATGGAGCCGTAAGATACAATGCGATTTTGTTTATCCCTGAAAAGATTCCATTTGATTATTATTCCAAAGAGTTTGAAAAGGGATTAGAGCTGTATTCCAATGGCGTATTGATCATGAATAAATGTCCTGAATTACTTCCTGACTATTTTAGCTTTGTCAAAGGTATGGTTGATTCCGAGGACTTATCTCTCAACATCTCTAGAGAAATTTTACAACATGACAAACAATTGAAGCTCATCGCCAAAAACATCAAAAGCAAAATCAAGAGCCAATTGCAAAGCTTGTTAAAAGACGAACGGGAGAAGTACGAAGAGTTCTATCAATCGTTTGGCAGACAGTTGAAGTACGGGGTTTACAGTGAATTCGGAAGTGAGAAAGAAGTATTGCAAGACTTGTTGATGTTCTACTCTTCCACAGCGAAGAAGCTGGTCACACTCGACGAATATGTATCCAGAATGCCTGAGGACCAAAAATATATTTATTATGCATCTGGTGAGTCAAATGAACGAATCGAGAAACTCCCGCAAACAGAGTTAGTTGCTGAAAAAGGGTATGAGATTCTGTATTTCACCGATGATATCGATGAATTTGCTATCCGTATGCTGATGACGTACAAAGAGAAAGAATTCAAATCAGTATCAAGCGGTGACTTGGGGATCGAAGCCGATGAGAAAAATACTGATGCCGAAACCAGCGAAAACAAAGACCTGTTTGACTACATGAAAAATACGCTGGCAGGCAAAGTAAAGGATGTACGAGTATCCAAACGGCTAAAGACCCATCCAGTCTGCATCTCTACGGATGGTGAAGTGACCATCGAAATGGAAAAAATACTAAAAGCTATGCCGGCAAGCCAAAACATTCAGGCCGAAAAGGTCTTGGAGATCAATACCAATCACGAGGTCTTCCAATCATTGAAGGACGCTTTTGAAAAAGACAAAGAGAAGCTCGCCTTATATACCAATCTGTTGTACAACCAGGCCCTTCTGATTGAAGGCCTGCCCATCAACGACCCTGTAGAGTTTACCAATAATATATGTAAAATCATGGTGTAAAAAAACAGTCCCCTCAGCTGAGACAGTAGATTCAAGACGTGCTACTGCTTTGTCAGAGGGGGCTATTTTGTGTTTAGTCTTATTAAACCAGTGGAAATATGCTTTAAATATGGAAATAGCAATACAACTGGTTTATGATATGTAGGAATATTTGGAACACAATTTGGTGCAGGTGGTGTCGGTTGATTTTACTAGACTACATAGTTAATCTCTCTATTTTTTCATTAACGGTAAGTACGCCGTTAGTCATTCGCTCGTTCATCAATCATAAGCCTCTCAAGCAGCTTCACCTCTGGGCAGGTTTATATGCAGGAGTCGTTACATTTTTTATTGTCATGATGTCTATTAAGCAACATGGATATTCCTATGATTTACGATACGCTCTTGTTATACTGGTTTTTGCCTATCTGGGGCCTGTTGCTGGAATCATTACCGGAAGTTTTGCTTTGCTCACCAGACTTGCCTTTGGCAGTAACTGGCCTCCAGCTATTATCGGTTGGATCTTGGCCATGGTTGTATTCTCCGGCATCCATTGGTATGCTTCACTCCTCACACCCATAAAAAAGAGTGTGATCATGTTTGTAAGCTATATAGCTGTTTATTTGATTTCCGTATTTAGCTTTAACATACTTACCGATGATCTGCTCTTTCACTTTCAATACCTGGTGTTTGTGATGTTAGGAGTCGCTATAGGCGGATTATTGATTGAGTCGTATGAGAAGTTGCATCGTATCATTATAGAAAAAAAGCATATGGAGAAGTCATTAGAAGCAAGTGAATCCAAATACCGTTTAATCGCAGAGAACACTTCGGATTTGATCATGGTGATGGACAAAGAGCATAGGATCAGTTATTTTTCTCCTTCTCACGAGCTCGTATTAGGATATCAAAGCGATGATTTAAAGAATATTGCATTGTGTATGTTAATTCATCCAGATGATGTAGACATGTTCCGAAATACGATTAAGCTGATGTTTGATAATCACGAATCTCACTCGATGGAATTCCGTTTTAAACACAAGGATGGTCGGTGGATCGAATTTGAGTCCCGCTGTATGCCTGCCAAAGGAGATAACAATATCATCGAGCATCTCGTCATTGTCAGCAGAGATATCTCTGAACGGAAAAAAGCGGAGGAGTTTCTTTTGCAATCGGAAAAACTGTCGATCGTCGGGGAGCTGGCAGCAGGAGTGGCACATGAAATAAGGAACCCGCTCACGACCATTAAAGGATTTATCCAGCTTTACAAGAGAGAAAATAGTTCAATCGGATATAGTGAGTTGCTTCTAAGTGAACTCGAACGTATTGAGTCGATTACGAGCGAACTGCTTTCTTTGGGGAAACCGCAAGCGACCCAAATGGTTCGTGCAAATTTGCGAGAATTGATTGAGAGTACGCTTGAGCTGCTGTCCCCTCAAGCCCTGATGAGCGACATTGAATTTAAACTGAGCAGTGAGGGATCAGTTTTTTCTGTGACTTGCGAACAGAATCAAATAAAGCAAGTGTTTTTGAATATTCTCAAGAACGCCATTGAGTCGATGCTGGACGGGGGAGAGATTCACATTCATCTGCGAAATGGTTCCAAGGGGGAGTGTATTATTTCTGTTCAGGATCAGGGCTTCGGTATCCCTGAAGAACTGCTTCCTCGTTTAGGTGAGCCATTCTATAGCTTGAAAGAAAAAGGCACGGGGCTTGGTCTCATGATCTGTCATAAAATTATTAAGCAACATCAAGGCAGCATCACGTATCAGAGCAAAGTAGATGAAGGAACCCTGGTTGAGATCAAGTTGCCATTAGCGAATTGAGAGAGAAATAACATACGTCGAGATGTTTTCCACAGAGAAAAGGCATATACATAACATGTCCAAGAAAAAATTGGAGGTGATTGTATATGCCTTTTACTCATAAAGCCTTGGCTATCCTGCTAGGAAGTTTGATTTTATCGATCGGAATCAACTTTTTTCTGTCCCCCTTCGAAGTGCTTGATGGTGGGATTATTGGAATCGGACTCATCTTTAATTACCTTTGGGGAGTTAAGGCGGGTCTGACCATTATCTTGTTTAGTGTGCCGATATTGGTACTTGCGTGGTTCAGAAACCGAAGTTACTTTTACAATAGTATTCATGGCATGCTGGTTTCATCGTTTATGATTGACCTGTTGGAGCCATTTAAGCAAATTGTCATCGTCAATCTCCGCCTGCCCTCCCTCTATTCTTCTGTGCTCGGTGGGATTTTAGTTGGAATTGGCATTGGAGTCATGCTGAGATACGAGACAAGTACGGGAGGAACGGACCTGTTGGCACAGTTTTTTGCTGATAAATTCCGACTGAATGTAGGGATCGTCATTTTTTTAATTGATTCGATTGTTATTCTTATGGGTGGTTTACTAGTGTCAAAAGAGACATTTTTGCTTTCTGCCTTGGCAATTACAGCAGTAGGATTTGCAACAAGTGTGATCCAATCCCCCTCGTTCAATCGAGATGCATAAGCCTTTGCACCTGTTTGGACAGAGCAAGCAATATCAATCCAAGGGCAATCGAAGCCAGTCCGAGGTAAGTAAAGATTTCGAGATAGCCGAAGGAAGTGGTTAATGAGGCGATGTAGCCGGCCAAATAGTTTGCAGCAGCGTTGCTCAAAAACCATACGCCCATTAGTAATGAAGCGATTTTGACAGGTGCCAGTTTGCTTACAAGCGATAATCCGATAGGCGATAAGGCAAGTTCGCCAAGCGTATGAAGCAGGTACGTAACGACCATAAACAGCATGCTTGCCTTTACAGTCGTATCCGTTTCGCTGCTGCCAGTAATCATCACGGCTGGAATCATGACCATGAACCCCAACCCAAGTAGTATCAAACCAAAAGACATTTTGGTTGGAACGGAAAAGTCACCACGGGGTGTACGAGATAATTTGAGCCAGAAAGATGAAACCACTGGTGCCAGCAGCAGGATAAATAATGGATTTAGTGATTGGAAAAAGGATTCGGGTACTTCATAGCCGAAAAACATGCGGTCAATATGATCCTTGGTATAGAGCGTAAAGGAAGCACCTGCTTGCTCAAACCCGGCCCAGAACATAACGGTAAAGCACGCCAGGATCAAGATAACGGCCGTCCGTTGCTTCTCTTGACTGGTTAAGGGCTGTGTACTGTTTTGGTTAATAGACGGGTTTTGTGCCCTGACTGGCTTCGTGCCTCTGTCGCCCAAATACTTTTGAGATAGCAGATTAAAAAGTAACTGACCAATAACCATGCCAATGGACGAAGCTAAGAATGCATAGCGAAAGCCAAAGGTTTCGACCCCTCCTGTTGTCGAGTGAAACAGGTTGGCATAGATTACCCCAGCCACTAATGGAGAAATGAAAGCCCCAAGGTTAATTCCCATATAAAAAATCGTAAAGGCGGAGTCTTTTCGTGGATCATTTTTATCGTATAGCTCCCCGACAAGTGTAGAGATATTCGGTTTGAAAAAACCGTTGCCAATAATCAAAAGCAGCAAGCCAAGATACAATCCCCAAGTTTCATGAATGGCAAATAAGGAAAAGTCACCAATTGCCATGGCAACCCCTCCAATAGTAATGGCTGTACGAAGACCAAAAAATCGGTCTGTCAGATATCCTCCAATCAAGGGAGTGAAGTACACCAGTCCGGTATAAAAACCGTATAACTTCAGCGCCGTGGCCCTGTCCATTCCCAAGCCGCCACTGATTAATTCCGTAGTAAGATAGAGGACAAGGACGGATCTCATTCCGTAGTAGCTGTAGCGCTCCCACATTTCAGTAATGAACAGCAAATATAATCCCTTAGGATGCTTGTGAGTTGATCTGGTTTCAAAAGCAGAGTCCATGTCGATTGCCCTTCCTTTGTGATGCTTTTTGCTAATAATCTCTCCAAAGTTGGCAAGATGATTCTTTGCGAGGCTTAGTCCACTGGATTTGCGTGTGTTTGAAAAGTTTTTTTGCAATTGTGATTTGTTATTTGCTATTAATTAAGTGGAGAAGAAAATCTGTGATAATCAATGATTTGAAGGAGAGTTTCCTTTGCTTACTAAAGCGATGCAAATATTACAACAATACTTTGGCTATTCGTCCTTTCGCCCGGGACAGGAGCAGATCGTAGATAGCATACTCTCCGGTCGTGATACGGTAGGCATCATGCCGACTGGAGGCGGTAAGTCAATCTGTTATCAGGTGCCAGCGATGCTCATGGACGGTGTCACGATTGTCATTTCCCCACTTATCTCGCTGATGAAGGACCAGGTCGATGTATTGCAAAGCATGGGAATTCCCGCTACGCAAATAAACAGTTCGCTTGGATTTCGAGAGGCTGCCAATCGGTTGGAGAAAGCACGCCAAGGAGAGTACAAGCTATTGTATATAGCACCGGAAAGGCTGGAAGCGGAGAGTTTTTTAACGTTGCTGCATGAGATGCCGGTTCCGTTTGTGGCAGTCGATGAAGCACACTGTGTATCACAGTGGGGACATGATTTTCGTCCCAGTTATCTAAAGATCACAAGCTTTTTGCAGGCTCTTCCGAAAAGACCCATCGTTGCGGCACTAACTGCTACAGCCACTCCTGAAGTAACGGAGGATATTCGCAAGCAGCTTTCTCTAGAGGACGAGCAGGTGTTTATCACCGGTTTTGGCAGGGATAATCTAATCTTGTCCGTTCGCAAGGGAGAAAATCGCAGAGATTTCGTGCATGAGTATCTAAAGGCCAATCGACAGCAAGCAGGGATTATCTATGCTTCGACGAGAAAAGATGTGGACGAGCTATACGAAAATTTGCTTAAGCGAGGACATTCCGTGACCAGGTATCATGCCGGCCTGAGTGAAGTGGAGAGAGCAAGGAATCAAGAGGCATTTCTTTTTGACGATGTTACGGTCATGGTCGCTACCAATGCTTTCGGGATGGGTATCGATAAATCAAATGTGCGGTATTGTATTCATTACAACATGCCCAAGAACCTGGAGGCCTATTATCAGGAAGCGGGAAGGGCCGGACGGGATGGGGAGATGAGCGAATGCATTCTGCTGTTTCATCCGCAGGACATACAGACCCAATCCTTTTTCATCGAACAAAATCAGCAGGGAAGCGAGCGCAAGCCGTATGAATACAAGAAGCTGTACGCCATGGTTGAATATTGCCGGACACCCAAATGCCTGCAACAGACGATTCTTCAATATTTCGGTGAAACTTCCGCCAGTACGTGTGGACAATGCAGCAACTGCACCAATGATCAGGAGCTAGTGGATATAACTGTAGAGGCACAAAAGATCTTCTCCTGTGTGAAAAGGATGAAAGAACGCTACGGTGCCTCACTCATTGCCCAGGTGCTGAAAGGCTCCAAAAATAAAAAATTGATCCAATTTGGCTTGGATCAATTACCTACGTACGGAGTGATGAAGGAATACACGGAACAAGAGATCGTCGATATGATCCAATTACTGATTGCAGACGGTTACTTGACTGTGAAAGAAAGCAAATATCCTATTGTCATGTTGAGCGACCGAGTGGTACCTGTACTGCGTGGAGAGGAAACAGTATGGCAAAAGATTCTGCTTCGCCCGAAACATCAGCAAGAGGATAATGACGACTTGTTTGAGCGCCTGCGCCAGTTGCGCAAGGAAATATCCCAGCAGGAAGGGGTACCGCCCTTTGTCATTTTCCATGACAGTACGTTAAAAGAGTTAAGCCGGTTATGCCCTGATGATAAACAAGCCATGCTAGCGGTAAAAGGGATTGGTGCTTCGAAATTTGAAAAGTATGGACATCAGTTCCTTGCGCTGTTGCAGGAATACAAGGCTGAAACAAGTGTGGGAATATAGAAATCATGTTTCTGGAAAGTGGAGGCACTATGCTGCAAAAGTTTGGTTTTACCCAGTATGAGAGCAAGGTGTACGAAATCCTGTTATCGAGTGACGAGCCAATGGACGCTACACTCATCGTCAAGCATTCGGGTGTGCCAAAAGCAAAAATATACGAAGTGATCACCCGTTTGATTGAAAAAGGGCTGATTCTGGATTCTGTCTCTGAAAAGAAGAAGCAGTACACGGCGCTGTCCCTGAGTCTGGTCATTGAAAAGCTAACGACTGAATTTAAGGAAAGTATCGATCAGCTAAAAGCTCGCTCAACGAAAAAGTCTTTTACCGATGACAGGGTCTGGAGCTTGAAGGTAGACTCTTCGATCCGTGTACAATGCAAGCAACTCTTGCAGGAGGCAAAGGAATCCATTCGAATCTCTGTGTGGAAAGAGGACTTTAATGAATATTTGCCTATCCTGTTGGAAAGGGAACAAAGCGGAGTAAAAGTAGAAGCGCTTGTGGTTGGTGAGGTCAAAGCACCCCTTGCCAATCTCAATATCCTGACTCCCAATGAAGAGCATCGTGTATTGGAGCCCAACCGGCTGATCATTATCGATGATGAGGAGATTCTGTTTGCCGGAGTAGAAAACCATGCGTGGCAGGCGATGAAAACCAAGTCGAAGCCATTTGTTAAATTCTTTACCGAGTTTTACTACCATGATGTGGCTTTGACAAAAATTACGAGAAAATATGAAGAAATCCTGATGCAAGATGTAGAAGTCAGGAATCTCTTGATGCAACTGCGTTATTAGCATAGAAAAAAGGCTCTTACCAGAGATCAATGTACTGTCTCAGGTAAGGGCCTTTTCCCTTGTGTTCAATCCTTATTCTGCAATCAAGGCATCCAAAGCCATGATAATCATATCGTTAAAGGTAGTTTGGCGTTCTTCTGCTGTTGTTTCCTCTCCGGTAAAAATATGGTCACTTACTGTCAGAATGGCAAGCGCATTTACTCCGTACTTGGCAGCAAGGGTATACAAAGCGGTTGTTTCCATCTCTACTGCGAGCACGCCATAGGTGCCCAGTTTTTCAACCATATCCATGCTGTCACGGTAGAAGACATCGGCAGAAAGCACGTTGCCGACCCGGATGGGCATGTTCTTTTGTTTGCCGACCTGATGTGCCTTTTGCAAAAGCTCGAAGTTAGCGCACGGAGCATAATCGAATCCAGGGAAGTTGAGGCGATTGATATTGGAATCGGTGCACGAGGTCATAGCGAGAATGACATCCCGTACCTTGATGTCTCTTGCAATCGCACCGCACGAACCTACTCGAATCAGGTTTTTTACACCGTACTCACGGATCAGTTCATTTACATAGATGGAGATCGAGGGAAGTCCCATACCTGTACCTTGAACAGATACCCTTTTCCCCTTATAGGTTCCGGTAAAGCCGAGCATACCACGGACTTGGTTGTAGCAGGTAATATCTTCGAGGAAATTTTCAGCGATATATTTCGCACGCAGCGGATCTCCCGGTAAAAGAATGCTTTCTGCAATTTCACCTTGTTTTGCATTGATATGAACGCTCATAATCGTATGGCCTTATTGCGGAATGTAAACCCGAATACGACCATGTACACCTCCTTCAAGTGATTTTTATAATGGATGCATCTCTGTAGCAGCTTTGGGTTTGCGAGTAATCGAAAACCATGCACAAAACAAGGCTAACAGTGTGATCAATCCGCCGACCAACGCATTTTCAGTGACAGAATACTCACTGATCACAAAGCCGCCAATGGTGGAACCTAGGGCAATTCCCAGATGCAAAGCGGAATTGTTCAGACCTTGCTGGATGTCAGATGTTTCAGGAGCTGTTTCAATCAGGTAGGCCTGCTGTGCAGGAGTAACAGCCCAACTCAGCATGCTCCAAATCATCATGACCAGAATAAAGAGGGTCATCGAGAATGTAACCTTTGGCAAAATGAAGAGAACGATGGTAAAGAGAGAGACCATGATTAAAATGCTCTTTTTCGATCCCCATTTGTCTGCTGCCCATCCTCCGACTCCGCCGCCCAACACTGCAGCAATCCCAAACAGGAAATAGAAGATGCTGATCCAGTTCGCATCAATATGCAGGACGCTTTGCAAAAATGGAGTCAAGTATGCATACAACGTCAGATGTCCCGTTAAAAACAACAGTGAAGTTAACTGGGCGGACAACGTTTTTGTATTTTTCAACGTGCCAAGCTGCTGACGTAAGGGGATAATGGGCTTTGGTTCTATTTTAGTTAAAAATGCAAAAATCCCCAACATGGATAGAATCGTAAGAACGGCAATCAGCAGAAAAATGAATCTCCAGCCAAAATGGGTACCGATGACAAGACCTATCGGGATTCCCAATACTAAGGATGCACTGATTCCCATAAAAATGACACCAATCGCTCGTGCTCGATACGTTTCTTTTACGATTCCCGATGCAAGCGTTACACAAAGGACGACAAGAAGAGAGCCACTCGCAGCAGAGATCACTCGAGACAGCATCAAAATCGAGAAGGTAGGGCTCAGATAAGCAACCAGATTCCCGAGAAAGAATACAAATAGTGTCCATAAGCAGAGTGCTTTACGCTCTATTTTTGCTGTCAATGGCAGCAGTATTGGAGCAGCAATGGCAAAAACAAGGGAAAAAACCGTGATAAGTTCTCCTGCTTTACTGACTGAAATGTGAAAATGGTTGGCGACCTGGTCCAGTATTCCGCCAATGATCAGCTCAACCATGCCAACGACAAACGAAGCAATTGCCAAAAGATAAACGCTGAAATTCATTCAGGCAACCTCCTTTCTGCGAGGGATAATCCATGGTGATTGGTTACCACTAACATAGTAACCTTTATCGCAGTTACCACACAAGTATATTTTTAAGGATAAAAACAACATTTTTTCTATGCGTACTTAACATAATTTCATATTTTGGACTATATTGAGGTAAAATAATTCTGATAAAATAAAACCAATATTACTAAAATTCTTTAGGAGAATCGTATGGAACCTGATAAATTAAACAAGGTAATTGAGGCAGCCAAGCTCTATTACCTGCTTGATTATAATCAACATGATATTGCCAAGCTTTTGGGAGTTTCACGGCCTACTGTATCGAGGTTATTGCAGACTGCCAAAAACGAAGGAATCGTTCAAATCAAAATCAGGGATGCAACCGATGATATTAAAAATCTGTCCGAAAATCTTGAACAAAAGTTCCAGCTAAAAAAAGCTATTGTGGTTTCCATCCCACAGTATGAGAACAATATCATCAAGAATTATCTAGGGGAAAAGGCGGCATCCTACCTTTCTGAAATTGTAAAAGAGGGCGACATTATCGGGGTGACATGGGGGACAACTCTTTATCATGTTGCGATCGAGTTGAAGCAGATGTTCGTGAACGATGTCAAAGTGGTTCAATTAAAAGGCGGGGTGAGTCATTCACAGACTCACACGTATGCGTCTGAAATCCTCTATCTTTTCGGGAAAGCATTTAACACCAATCCGCTTTATTTGCCGCTGCCTGCAATTGTAGATCATGTGGTGGTCAAGCAAGCTATGGAGGCAGACCGTCATATCCGAAAAGTAATTGAAATGGGCAAAGAGGCCAATATTGCCATGTTTACCTGTGGCCCGATCAAGTCAGAATCTCTTTTGTTTCAATTAGGCTATTTTACGGAAGATGACTTAGAAATGTTGTATTCCAAAGCGGTCGGGGATATCTGTTCACGTTTTTTTGATATAGAAGGAAACATATGTAATGAAAGCCTGAACGAACGGACGCTGGGTATTAACCTGGAAGAGTTTAAAAAGAAAGATTACTCCATCCTTGTAGCCGGAGGAGCACAAAAGATCGAAGGGATCTACGGCGCCCTCAAAGGAGAGTACGCCAATGTATTGATTACTGACCAATACACGGCGCAGTTTTTATTAGACAAAGAGAAATAAATTGAACGAAGCAAGACACCCCTGTCCCATACGGTAGGGGTTTTTCTATGTCACAAAGCGCTCATATACCTTTACAATTGTTCAGTGATTGATTTACATATGTTCAAAGAATGTGTTATAGTTGCTTTGCAAAGTTTAAAAACAGTGCTTTTTCTCTAAAATGAAAGCGTTAACGGTTATACATCATTATTTCTGGAGGGCGCTAGTATGAGAATGGTTGATGTCATCGAGAAAAAACGGAATGGTCAAGAGCTGACGAAGTCTGAAATTCAATTTTTGATTGAAGGTTACACTAACGGAGAAATTCCTGACTATCAAATGTCAGCATTTGCTATGGCTGTCTATTTCCAAGGGATGACCCAAGCAGAAAGAGTATATCTGACAGAAGCAATGGTTCAGTCTGGCGACCAAATTGATTTATCCCAAATCGATGGAATCAAGGTAGACAAGCACAGCACTGGTGGCGTTGGTGACACGACTACTCTTGTATTGGCTCCACTCGTAGCTGCTTTAGGGGTCCCAGTAGCCAAGATGTCTGGTCGAGGTCTCGGTCATACAGGTGGAACCATCGATAAATTGGAAGCAGTGCCAGGGTTCCACGTTGAGATTACGAATAGTGAGTTCATCAACCTGGTCAACAAGAATAAAATCGCCGTGATTGGTCAAAGTGCCAATCTTACTCCAGCAGACAAAAAGCTGTATGCCCTGCGAGATGTGACAGCGACAGTGGATTCGATTCCGCTAATCGCCAGTTCGATCATGAGCAAAAAGATTGCAGCAGGAGCAGATGCCATCGTCCTGGATGTGAAGACAGGCAGCGGTGCTTTTATGAAGAGTCTGGAGCAAGCCGAAGAGCTAGCAAAAGCGATGGTCGATATCGGCAATGGGGTAGGACGCAATACCAAAGCCATTATTTCTGATATGAGTCAGCCTTTGGGATACGCAATCGGCAATGCGCTGGAAGTGAAAGAAGCAATCGACACGTTACAGGGGAAGGGCCCTGAAGATCTGCATGAATTATGTATGGCTCTAGGTAGTCACATGGTGATGCTGGCTGGTAAAGCAGATACGCTGGAAGCAGCACGTGCCATGCTGGAAGAAGTCATACGTAACGGAAAAGCACTGGATGCTTTCAAAACATTCCTTTCCTCCCAAGGTGGGGATGCCTCCGTTGTTGACGATCCTGCCAAGCTGCCGACTGCGAAATATTTGATTGAAGTTCCAGCGAAACAAGCAGGCTATATCGCTGAGATCACTGCAGAGGAAATTGGCGTTGCAGCGATGATGCTCGGTGCCGGTCGGATCACGAAGGAATCTGCAATTGATTTGGCTGTAGGCGTCGTTCTTCACAAAAAAGTGGGCGATCCGGTGAGCGAAGGAGAAGCTCTCGTTACGATCCACAGCAATACAGAAAATGTAGCTAACGTTATGGAGAAGATCTATGGGGCCTACAAGACTGTAAATGAAAAGGTAGAGGCACCACAGTTGATTTATAAAGAAATTCACTAATCGATTGAAAAGGGAAAGGATGAAAAACCAAATGACTACTGATTTAGCAAGAATGATTGACCACACGTTGTTGAAAGCAAATGCAACTGAAGCGGAAATCGTGAAATTGGCGGAAGAAGCAAAAACTCATCGTTTTGCCTCCGTCTGCGTGAATCCAACCTGGGTAAAAACAGCGGCTGCCATCTTGAAAGATACGCCTGAAGTGAAGGTGTGCACAGTGATTGGTTTTCCTTTGGGGGCCACTACCAAGGAAGTAAAGGCATTCGAAACTGCGAATGCGATTGAAAATGGTGCTACTGAAATTGATATGGTCATCAATGTGGGTGCTCTTAAGGACAAACAGTACGATCTGGTGGAAGCGGATATCAGAGATGTGGTAGACGCAGCAAAAGGAAAAGCCCTCACCAAGGTAATCATTGAAACAGCACTTTTGACCAAAGAAGAAATCGAAAAAGCTTGCCAGCTTTCGGTTCAAGCGGGTGCTGATTTTGTTAAAACATCGACAGGCTTCTCCACTGGTGGAGCAACCGTAGAAGATGTTGCGTTAATGAGAAAGACAGTTGGGCAAAATGTGGGAGTGAAAGCTTCGGGCGGAGTAAGAAGTCTGGAAGATGCCCTTGCCATGATAGAGGCAGGAGCAAACCGCATCGGAGCAAGTTCTGGCGTGGCAATCATAAAAGGGCAAGCTTCTACATCCGGGTATTAAAAATACTCCATAATAGTGAATTGGGTTAGTCCTACTGGGTGAATTGGGACTAGCCTGATTCCCCAAAAAGAAATTGCTGCCATTGCTGTTGTCGGCGATACAGAGGGACCCATTTCACCATGTGGGGCATGCAGGCAAGTGATTGCTGAATTCTCTACAGAGAACACCAAAGTGCTACTGGCTAATCTAAAAGGGGAAGTTGCAGAGACAACGATTTACGAGTTGTTGCCAGGATTCTTTTCATCCAAGGATCTCAAAAAATAAATGAATAGCACACACCATTTTTTCCTGTAATTGAAAGCGGATACAGATAAATAACAAAATCAGAGATTGGATATCATCTACGTGGAGGCTACCATGAATTACTTACTATCAATCGTAGGTTTATTGGTTGTGTTTGCCCTGGCTTTCTTGGTCAGTAACAACCGCAAAAAAATAAAAGTGAAACCGATCCTGATCATGGTCGTGATTCAGCTTTTACTGGCTGGATTACTGTTAAACACTCATTTTGGCCTGATTTTGATTCAAGCGATAGCCAAAGTCTTTGAGAAATTGCTTCAATACGCCAATGAAGGAGTCTCCTTTGTATTTGGCGGTATTGCCAATGAAGGCTCTTTCCCATTTTTCCTCAATGTGTTGTTACCTATCGTTTTCATTTCGGTATTAATCGGGATCTTCCAGCACCTGAAGATTCTTCCGTTTATCATGAAGGGCATAGGATTGCTTCTGAGTAAAATCAATGGAATGGGTAAATTGGAATCTTATAATGCGGTTGCTTCTGCTATGGTAGGGCAATCGGAAGTCTTTATTACGGTGAAAAAACAGTTGGGAGTTCTCCCTGCCCATCGCTTATATACGTTATGTGCATCAGCAATGTCTACAGTGTCCATGTCCATTGTGGGTGCATATATGACGATGATTGAACCGAAATATGTCGTAACCGCCATCGTCCTTAATTTATTCGGGGGCTTCATTATTTCTTCGATTATTAACCCATATACAGTAGAAGATCGAGAAGATATCTTAATTGTGCAGGAAGAAGAGAAGCAATCCTTCTTCGAAATGCTGGGCGAATATATTATGGACGGATTTAAAGTAGCTATTATTGTAGGCGCCATGCTGATCGGTTTTGTTGCCTTGATGGCTGCGATCAACCATACGTTTGAATTGTTGTTCGGGATCTCCTTCCAACAAATCATGGGTTATATCTTTGCGCCGATTGCGCTTATCATGGGTGTTCCGCTTGCAGAGTCGGTTTCAGCAGGTGGTATTATGGCGACCAAGCTAATCACCAATGAGTTTGTGGCGATGATGGATTTGGGGAAAATAGCGTCCACCTTTAGTGAGCGCACTCTCGGGATTATTTCTGTTTTCCTCGTTTCTTTTGCTAACTTCTCATCCATCGGAATCATTGCGGGAGCGGTAAAAGGGCTGAATGAAAAACAAGGAAATGTGGTTGCACGCTTTGGCTTGAAGCTGTTGTATGGAGCCACGCTAGTAAGTGTATTGACCGGAGTAATTGTGAGTATTGTAATATAACGCAACAGAGTGTTTAGTTACCGTGAACTAAACACTCTGTTTTTTATATCTCACATAAGTAAACCTGCTCTGTATACAACCGTAGCGATTGATTCCATATGAGTTGCAGCTTCTCCCATTCCTGCTCATTTGACTTCTCACTATAAAGCAGTTCAAGTGGTATTTTGAGATTTAAAAGACGTCCGTTTACCTGGAATCGTGTTACTCCTGCTGGAAGAATCCGCCCTTCATTTATCACTTTCTCAAGTTGATCAAAGGAAACTGCCTTGTATTTTATCAGCACGGTTCCTTTGTCCGGGTACAGGCAACTGTCAGCGGGAATCCGTTGCACCGCTCCCTTCTTGCTGTATGAGGTGACAAGTTTATGCCATATGATCAGAAAATCCTGTTGACCAACTGTGTCTAGGAATAATCTATTTCCGAACTCATCAACAGTCTCGATTAGCCCATGTTGATTTGTCACTTCGTTTTCCTGTAGCCAGTTTAGATCTGAATCCTGAAAAAGCTTTCTCCATGAAGCGTCAGCACGGACCAGATGATGCCATGCTTCAATGGAGAAATCGGATTTTTGGGCTATTTGCACAGGGACTTTTGCACATCCTAGCAATCGAAGAGCACTGATACGATGAACTCCATCCAGCACAAGATAGCGCCCGTCTTTCATTTCTGTTACCAAGACCGGGTGACGAAGGAACCCATCATGCTTAATTGCTTGACTGGTTCGCTCAAGTCTTGAAGGTTCATGCTCTTCATGAAGATACAATTTGTCAATATCGATAAGTTTTAGTGATAGCAATACCTCTGACATGAGAAATCCTCCCGTTTCCTATGAACTCTTGGCACTTATTTCATTACAGGTATGTTTGTCAAATAAATATGTTCCGGATGAGGATGACTGAGGAAATCATGATGAGAAATAGCCCAACCGTAAGCTCCGGCGTATAGAAACAGAATGACGTCGCCGACTCGGATCTGTTTTACTTGAGCGTCTTTGGCAAATACATCTTTTGGCGTGCAAAGCTGGCCAACGATGGTCACTTCACTTTCCCAAAGTTTTTTTCGTTGAAAAGGATACTTCCATGTCTCTTGTGCCAAGACGAGAAATGGGTGGTTATGCTGCCAAGAGACAGGCAGGCGAAAATGTTGAGTACCGCCTCTTACGATAACGAAGTTCTTGCCGTGGTTTCTTTTGATGTCAATTACTTCTGTGGCATAGTATCCGCAAGCAGCAGTTAAAAAGCGTCCGCATTCAAAGATGATTGTGGTGCGCTCTTTGTTCCGCCGTTGAATTAACGCAGACAAACCGTTTACAAAATGACTCCATGCAAATTGTTTATCTAATTCTGCGTAATTGATCCCAATACCACCGCCGACATTGATGTAGGTAACGGTGATTCCGTATGTGTTAGACCAGTCATCCACCTTGTCAAAATAATATTCGATCAGAGATAAATGACTTTGGTCGTCCAATTGGTTGGAAATCGAGTGTAAGTGAAACCCTTCCAGCGAAACATGTTCGCATGACAAAGCCAGTTGGATTGCCTCCCCTATTTCAGACTCATCGATCCCGAATTGTGTAGGCTTCCCGGCCATGGCAAGGGTCGCTTGTGGAAAAGGTCCGGCTAGATTGACACGCAGGAGTATCGATACTGTGCAATTCAGAGAGCTGGCAATCAGGTTAATTCTTTGTAGTTCATTGATGCTTTCTACGTGGATCAACTTTACTTGATGCTCGATAGCGCCCCTGATTTCTTCATCTGTCTTGCCAGGCCCCCCAAAGATAACAGGAATGGAAGCATCAACTGCTCTGGCTTTTTTCACTTCCCCAAGCGATGCAACCTCTAGCCCGTATACGTGTTTGCTTATCGTTTTTACAATCTGGGCTTCCGAATTGGCTTTCATCGCATAGAACAAGCGGCAGGAGGGAGGAAGTGAGCGAGCCACTTCCTCGACGTGCTGCTGTAAAGCATCCAGATCATAGATATAGGCGCAAATCGGGTTGTCTTGTGTGTTTTTTTTTTCCTCAATAATCTGGATCAGTTTATTCATACGTCCAACTCCTTCAAAGCAGTGTAAAGGGGATTTGGTACGCTATGTTCCCTAATATGGGATTCTCCGCACAGTCTGCGGATCGTTAATTGACCCACAAGCACTTTTTCGGTAAAAATATTGAGTGCTTCAAACAGATACTGTAGCTCTGGAAACTGCTTCTGATAGGAGGTAATCGTCTCTGCAGCAATTGTCCAGAATGCTTTTTCAGATATTCCGTAGTACTCTTCCAAAAACATGGAAAACTCCGAAAGATTGATGTGAAAGAATGCATCATGTAAAAAGTCAGTAACTTCACTAGCCTGTTCTGTTGCCATGGAAGAAATGACATTGGAGTGAAACGCTGGAGGTGCCTTCAAATGAGGTTGTGACGTCTTGTCTGCGAATTCACCTGTATAATAGCGAATCCCTCCTGGAAAATCGCGTAAAGCTACGCGTGTCGGAATTCCGCCACGGTGAATCAGTACCATGTTTTGTGCATGTGATTCCAGGGCGATCCCGTGAGCAAACAGTAAATGGACAAGCGGAAGGATTGATACTTGCAATACTTGACTCAGCCAGTTCTTCCAACCAAATTCTTGTATCCATGGATCAATAAAAGGAATGCCATCAGCTCCGACATGGTATAGTGCTGTGTACGGTACGGCAACTTCATCTGAAGTAAGATAGTGCTGAATGTTTTCTCGCCAGATGGCTCCCAGTGAACCGTACATGCTCTCCTGAGTAACCTCAGGCAGTTGGTCATCAGCAAAGTACACCCCTAGCACTTCTTTTAAAAACACCACACGCAATTCATCCTGTAAGTACGAGTCATTTTTTCTGACGGATTCAAGCCAATCGGAGACAATAGAGGCATTCTCTACATGATGATGGCCCAGTATACGGCTTGCCGATGTGTTTCGGATGTTTAACGAAACCTTTACATAGGCCTTTTCGGGAGAGGTCCGGTTGGTTAAGGTTCTGATTGATTGTTGAGGACTGTACTGATCCGTCCCTTCCCCTAAGAGAACGATTTGTCCTGACCGGATTTGCTCAAAAAATGTGGTCGAAATTTTCTCTCTCCACTGCCATGGATGAATAGGCACAAACACGAATTCATCAGGATCGTATCCCTGATTCTGTAGTCTATCGACAAAATGTTTGTGATCTTCTTCTCCCAGTTCGCTTCGAAAGAAATCCTGGGTATCAAGCTCATCTGATGAAGAAATGACCGCCCTCTTTTTTTGAATGGCTACCCAGATGAGTTTCATCAAAGGTTTGAAGTCAGGTCCATAAGCAGCATTATCTGCGAGATCGAAGCCAATTCTTGATTTATAGCATGGATGATAGGGATGCCCGTCAATAATGTCTCCCTCCAGCTCTGCGAAACTTTGAGCAGGAGATGCAGGCTCTCGGTTCTTTTGCTGATGCTTTGCTACTGTATCTTTTACATGGGTCTGCATGATTTCGTTAATAAATGTGTGCAATTGTTCCGGTTCTTCCTTCATAAAGGGAGCTGTCTCTAGTAAAAAAGTTGTCAAACACTCTGCCTCAGTTCCCCTGCCATCCTCCACCCTCATAACAGGCTCTTTGGTTAAGCGGACTCTGCCATAGCTCATTTTCCTTTGGCCGTGGCAGACATATTGTACGGATTTCCCTTTCTCACTTTGACCCTCCAATACGTACCCTGGCTTACCGTCAGGAAGAGTTTGTGGTTTTTCCTCTACAATTTCTTCATAGATGAGCGATTCAATGATTTGTCGAAAAATCCGCCTGCGTACTTCAACATACTCAGGAGATTGCAAGGCTTCCTGAATATCCAACCGCTCTAGTTCAAACGAATTCGTTTCTGTAACAACTGGATTCATTGTTTCACCTCTTCATTAGTAAGTGATGTATGCTCAGTGACCTGGCAGAAATGAATAGGATTGGGGATCTGCACATAGAGTGGTGTTTCACCAATTTTTTGGAATCGGCTTACGAAATTTGCTTTGGCTGGAAGTGTTTTTCGATGCAATAGATCATTGATATATTTGGTCATTCGCTCAGAGGGTGTTTTCTTGCTTTCTTCGAGCAAGACATTGCGAGCCACTCTCCAGAAGACGTACTCATCCTGGTTACTGTATTTAGCCAATGTCCGAACAACATACCCGAGGTGGTTGACAAAGAAGTAATATTGCAGACGGAACCACGCCTCTTCCTCCTGATAGAGAACAGGGCTGTCAGTAGCAATCAGTGTTTTCGTCCAGCCATGGCGCAAAGCCATGTCACGGTCAATGCTGATTCCTTCCAGATCACGAACGTACAATCTAACAGGGAGCCCTTTCTCAAGCATAACCAGTGAGTTTTGTGCATGAGCCTCCAAGCTGATCCCTGCTTCGGCAAACATGGTAAGAATCGGGAGCATGCTTATGGTGAGGTACTGTTGGAACCAGTTGGTAAGGGAAGGTAGCTGGTTTTCCTTGTTTTGACGAATGGCTTTAAATAAGGTGGGTTCGGCTTCTCCCGGTGGTGTTTCCATCAAAGAACCAACGACAAAAATGGTACTTCCTTGTCGGCGAAGCTCTTCGGGATTTCCTCGGAAGACAACGGCGGCGGCTTCCATGACTCGTTCATTTTCCGAATCAGGAATCTCTGCTAGAGATACAGTCCTGAACCCGTAATCCATTAATACCTGGAATTGCTCGTTTTCGAACCGATCCTTTACTTCTGCAACGATCTTCGATGCGTCGATTGTGCGTTTTACTTGTTCATACGTATTGACTCTGATGAAATTGGTTATGCGGATCTGAAGCGGCAATTTGAAAAAATAGTTGTGTGAAGGGTCCCAGACGGTTCTGACGGAGGAAGTTGGATAGACCCTGTTTCCTAATGGCCCCAGGTCAATGATCTTTTCCTGGTGGAGGAGGTCCTGAAAATGCTTTTGCTGCAAAAGATAATTGGCTTGCCAAGGATGGCACGGAAGCAACTCATACTGAATTTTATCAACACCTAGTATTGATGCAGCTTCATCCCGAATGCTTTGCGGGATGCACGTTTCTGCATGATTCACATTAGGCTGATGAACCCACTCTTCCCGAATGAATTCTGGAGATACAGCGAGATAGTGGAGAGTGAAAGACGTCCCCAGTTCTGGAGAGAATCGATGCATATCCAGTTGAGTGAAACCTTCCTGGCTTTTTGGGGTGGGGTGAAACGGATGGCCATAATAGAGAGACTGTTCCGAAAGAAGAAAGTCCAGAGGCTGATTCTGTCTATTCGGCGTGGAGCGGGATTTCCTGATATAACTGATTGTGTTTTGTACGCTGTTTTGCATGTGATGAAGCAGTTCATTTTTTTTATGGTGACGAATCGATTCATCTGTTTCCAGCATCGAGAGCTCGTCAAGAATGAGCTGCAAGATCTGGTGACCATCTAGTTTGCTATAGGTAAACTCTTTAACTTGATAGAAGGAGGAACCGTACGAGTGATGCCCTCCTGCTGACCAGAAAGTTAATTCTCCAACCAATGTTGCGCTGCTTTTTGGCAGATGGAGGTAAAAAAAGTTGTCAGTTTCAAATGGAAGAGAAAGCTGTGACCCATTTTTCTCTAACCTTGGATCAAAAATACCGTTTTCACGGAGATAGGCATTTACTATTCTTTCAATCGTCGCTTGTTCTGCCAATTCATGATCCAGAGACTGTTTTGAATGTTGTACATCTTCGAGACGTGTCATATTTGCTGAACACTACCTTTCTTGTGTAGTGATGAAATCATGATCCCAACCAGGATGGAGGAAAGAATAAACACGGTGCCCATGAAGGCGATAATCCATGCAAAGGGGAGGTATCCACCAAGTAGGCCTCCACTGAAAGATCCGGCTATCTGACCAGTTACAAGCAGGCTGTTTGTGATACCGATGCTCAGTCCCCGATTGAAGTCATCTGACGTGCGAATCACGATCAAGATCACCGATTGAATCAGTGAGCTGAAAAAGAAGCCTTGAAGAATGCGAAGCAAAAATAGCCATGCTACAAAAGGCAGACACGCTTGTGAGATGATGAGCAGGCCACAAATTGCAGATGCCATGACAAAATTCTTTTCCACCGGGGAGCGGTCGTTTTTCTTCCCCCACCAGGAGGAACCTAACAGGGTTCCGAAATGAGTTGCTGCATCGAGTAAGCCTATCCACATGGTTGGAGAAGAAGAGAAGGTAGAAAATGTGGACACATACGGACCAAACACCGCAAGTAAGCCAAACACCCCGAACTTGGCAGCAATTCCACCAAAGAGAAATGCCCTCAGCGTGGGATCACTCATCAGATTCTTGAGAGCTGGAAAATAACCAGAAGATGGAGGTGAGGATTGCTGTTCTTCTCTTTCGGATTCCTTCAACAAAAAACCGGCCAGTATGCCGCATATCCCTGTCAAGGCTCCAGTGAAGAATAGCATCGGACGAAATCCCCACTGATCGGCAAGTATTCCTCCTAATAAAGGCCCTATAAGTGATCCGGCTGCTACCCCATTTTGAAACCTGCCGAGATACAACCCTTGCTTATCTTTTGGCGCTGCTGACCCGATAAAAGAGGTGCTTGCATCAGAAATCCCTCCAAATGCGCCCTGGCAGAGCCGGGAGAGAAAAAATTGCAACGGGGTTTGAGCCATCCCCATGCACAATAAACTTACCGATAATCCTAACAAGGAACGGACGAACATCCACTTTCTGCTCCAACGATCACCCATTCTTCCCCAAATCGGGGAAGTAAGTGCATAGGCGATTGCAGGCGCTGCTAATGCCAATCCACTCCACAGAAGATTTGTTTTGGTGTCATTTACTCCGATTTGCTGCATGTAAAACGGCAAGAATGGGGTAATTCCCGTTAAGCCGATAATCGTAATAAACTGTCCACTCCACAAAATTCGAAAGTTAGCTTCCCAACTTCGTGTGGTCGCTAGCTGCTCCATGTAGAAACCCCGTGATTATGCATCCATCAATATAAAGAGAGTTTTGTTCCGATATTCGATTCCAATGCCTTTTGATACAGTTTTTGTGCGCAAGCAATATCTTCAATGGCCATTCCCATCGGATTGAGGATAATAATTTCTTCGTCCGTTTCCCGACCACTCTTTTCACCGATGAGGATTTGCCCCAATTCTGCATGTAGCTGTTCTTGGGAGAACTTGCCTTCCAGCACAAGCTGGTTAATCACCTTTTTCTCTCGATTGGATTGATCCCAGTCATCCACTACCACTTTGTCAGCCTTCACGAACACTTCTTTATGTACATCCATGATGGATACATTGCTGACGAATGCTCCTTTTTGCAGCCATTCGAAAGGAATATATGGTTGATCGGTTACTGTGCAAGTGACGACAACTTCTCCTTGGCGGACAGCTTCTTCGGCAGTTGTTTCAACAGAAAAGGTAACTTTCGCAAATGTTTCAGACAGGCTCTGAACCAATTGCTCAGCTGCTTGTTGATTCAGATCAAACAGATAGATCGTTTCAATCTGTGGGAATTGTTCAAGTAACGCTTGTAATTGTCGTTTCGCAATAATACCGCAACCCATGCACGATACCGTCCGGAATTCTTTTTTTGCCAAATGACGAGCAGCCACTACTGTAACAGCAGCAGTCCGCATGCTGCTAATGACCCCTGCTTCCATCACAGAAACAGGATAGTTTGTATTCGGGTCATTAAGAATGATGAGGCCGCTTGCCCGTTCAAGACCTCTTAGAAGTGGATTGTCATGCTTGCTTCCAATCCACTTGATCCCAGAGACAGCAGCATCTCCCCCGACATGAGCAGGCATTGCAATGATGCGATCAGCGATGTGGCCATTTTTTTCATTCGCTCGCAGATATGGTTTCAATGGCTGCACAAACTCTTTTCGAGCATGTTTGGCTAATACTTCCGTAATTGCCTCTACATAAATAGCAGATGAGTCCCCACCGAGGCTGCCGATTGCGCTTCTATTCAGGTAAAGAAGAGCAGGCGAATCACTTGATGTGAAATCTATTTGTTCATTTTTTGTCTCAATCATGGGAAAAGCTCCTTTCCATTTGTACGGTATTTTTAGGGAGTGTGTAATTGGGAAACCCAATCGTTGTCATAAACAGTGTCCAGGTAGCGGTCTCCCCGGTCAGGCAAGATGACGGCAATACGATAGGATGGGGGAAGAGACGGAAGCAGCTTGCGTACGGCTGCAATCACGGAGCCAGAAGACCCTCCGGCAAAAATCCCTTCGTGATACAGAAGATCCTTGCACCCTTGTACAGATTCATGGTCATTCACGTAAATGACTTCGTCGATTTCATCGCGATTTAGCAATTCTGGTACACGGCTGGAACCGATTCCGGGCAGTTCCCTGGGAGCCGATGGGGCGCCGAAAATGACAGAACCAACGGCATCGACAGCAACAATTTTAATGTGAGGAAATGCTTCCCGCAGACGTCGTGCGTTTCCCATTATGCTTCCAGTCGTACTGACAGCAGCAACCAGGCAATCTACTGGTCTATCCAGTTGTTCTACAAGCTCGCTTCCTGCGCCGTAATAATGGGCTTTCCAATTCATTTCGTTGGCATATTGATTAATCCAAAAACTGTTGGGATCTGTTTTTAACAATTCCTGCACTCTACGGATGCGGGTTTTTAAATATCCACCCTGATCATCCGGTTCGCTCACCATATCAACATTTGCACCAAGCTGTTGTAGGATTTTCAAATTGGCAGTCGTTATCTTCGGGTCAACAACGCACGTAAACGCTAAACCATAGACTCTGGAAACCATCGCAAGGGCAACTCCCAGATTGCCAGAAGTGCTTTCGATGATGTGTGTGCCAGAACGAATCGTCCTATCCCGAAGACCCTGCTCAATAATATAGCGTGCCGGTCGGTCCTTCATGCTTCCGCCTGGATTCATAAACTCCAGTTTGGCAAAGACTTCAACTCCACTATTGGCAAATAACCGTTTCAGATGTACCAATGGAGTATGCCCGATGCAATCCACGATTGAGGTAGTCGGTTTTTGTTTGGTTACCATTTTTTGGGTCATTAAACAAACCTCCTAGTATTCTCTTGGCCATGTTTGTTTACTAGTGGACCCCCTATTATTTACAGTGATACAAAAACCTTGCTATAATTAAGAAAGGACCTTTTTTTTTGCACAACAAAAAAAATAGGGGTATCCTACCGCACGCCGTTATCAGGTTGCACCGGCCAAAGTCGACCTGGTAACGGCTTTTCCTTTTTCCTATCCAATTGCCCTAGTTGCATGTTTCGAATGTGTACAAGCAGCTTTACTACGATTTGATCACCTCTCACCGATTTCCATTTTTTTCAATTCGTTACTAGTTTATTGGTAATGAGAATCATTGTCAATGAACAAATGTGTAAAAAATAAAAATCCCCCCTCCCTAACAAGAGTAGAATCAAAAATTTCTACTGTTATGGGAAAGGGGGATTTTCATATTTTATCTGCTGAAATAGCTGCTGAGAACTTCCTTGATTCCAAGCGGATTTTTTCGCAGATCCTTGGCACTGAAGAATACATCTCCCTGAACTTCAGGGAACTGCGTATTGTATTGTAGCTGATTGATTATTTCCTGGGCAGATTGCCATCCAGCTTCTTTTGTTCCCAACTTATAAGGAGAGTGACCAATGTAGAGTTTGACATTGGTATTTTTCACTTCGTTAGCCCACCAGGATACTAGCTTGTCGTACTGGGCAGGAGTGAACGAGAGACTCCAGTAGATTTGTGGGGTGACATAATCAATCCATCCCTGTTGAATCCACGTCCGCACATCGGCATGCATGTGGTCATAGGCAGTCACACCTGCCTTGGTGTCTGAGCCTGTACTATCGACAGATTTGTTGCGCCACACCCCAAATGGGCTGATACCAAATTGGACTGTTGGTTTACTTGCGTCAATTGATTCTCCCAGTTGCTTGACGAACTGGTTAATGTTATCACGACGCCATTCTGCTTTTGTGGCAAACCGACCGCTGTTATTTTTTTGGAACGTCGCATCATCGGGAAAAACACCATCGGAAGGATAGAAGTAGTCATCGAGATGCACGCCGTCAACCTCATAATTATTCACAACTTCCATAATCTCCGCAATAATTTGTTGACGAGCTGCTGGGATGCCGGGATTGATGTACAGCTTGTTTTTGGCATTCACAATCCAATCAGGATGAAGTTTTGCTACATGATTAGAGGCAAGCTGATCTATTTTCGCATCAGGATTGGCCCGAAATGGATTGAACCAGGCATGAAATTGCATTCCTTGCTTATGTGTCTCTTCAATCATGAACGCAAGTGGATCATATCCAGGGTCTTGTCCTTGTTTTCCTGTCAAATACTTGGACCAGGGAACGAAGGCAGAGGGATAAATCGCATCTGCGGAAGGGCGTACCTGAACAAACACCGAATTGATTCCCATACCTTGTAGTTCTTGCAATAACTGAATGTACTCCTGTTGTTGTTTCTCACGATTGCTGATCGAACCGCTGGACGGCCAATCGAGATTGTATACGGTAGAGACCCACACGCCTCTTAGGGAAGAACTCGAACTCGGTAGATTCCCAATAATATCAGGCGGAGGACCTTGATCTACTGGCTCATTTGACTGGATGGTGCCAGATTGTAATGCGATTGTACGGGTCGCTTGGTCCCAAGAAACTTGGAGGCCCAGTTTTTCACTTACAAAACGAAGTGGAACCATGATGCGTCCCTGTTTGTTCTGAACGGAAGCATCCAGAGTTACATGGTTGCCGTTTACCAGAGCGTGCTTTTGATCTGTGGCCATTTTAATGATCATTTGATTAGAAGTAATTGTTGCTGTTTGGTTGCTTTGTGTCCAAGACACTTTCGCCCCAAGGCTTTCACTGATCACTCGCAACGGAACCATCGTGACATTTTGTTTCGGTATTATGTAAGGGGCAACATCACTGTTTACCTGAGTACCATCTAAAAAGATGCTGATACGGTTAGCCGTTTGCGCATGAACTGTATTGTTTGTTGAAGGGACGCATAACACGAACAAGAAAAGCAGGGTAAACCATTTACGAAGATGCATTCTTAGAATCCTCCAAAACTAGTTGATATTCTGACAACTCTCTCTATTAGATGTAGACGTGTAACTCCCGTGTTTGTTGCACATTTTTTTCCTGATTTGACAGGAGGGGCAAACACTGCGAAGCTTACCATAGATGAACAACCGGGGCAATAGTAACCCGATTGAAAGGAAGTTACATATGAGCAAGACTTTGATATTGGCGGAGAAGCCTTCCGTCGGACGTGATATAGCACGAGTTATGCAATGCAATCAGAAAGGAAATGGATTTTTTGAGGGGGAAAAATACATCGTGACGTGGGCGTTGGGCCATCTCGTTACGCTGGCTGATCCCGAGGTGTATGGTGAGCAGTACCGTTCATGGCGTCTGGAGGAATTGCCGATTCTCCCTTCGTCGATGAAGCTGGTTGTCATTAAAGAGAGCAGCAAGCAATTTCAAATCGTCAAAAAGCAATGTACCCGCAATGATGTAAAGGAGATTGTCATTGCTACGGATGCCGGTCGTGAAGGGGAGCTTGTCGGCAGATGGATTCTCGAAATGGCTCACGTCAAAAAGCCGATCAGACGACTGTGGACATCCTCGGTTACGGACAAGGCGATCAAAGACGGATTCCGTAATCTGAAACCCGGCAAGGAATACGAGAATCTGTACGCATCGGCTGTTGCCCGAGCCGAAGCTGATTGGGTGGTAGGCATCAATGCGACACGTGCTTTGACGTGCAAGCATAATGCCCAGCTCTCTTGCGGGCGAGTGCAGACACCGACACTTGCGATCATTGCCAAGAGAGAAGAAGAGATTCGAAGCTTTATTCCGAAAGAATTTTATGGAGTGGTCGCCGTAGCTGCAAATAAGCTGCGACTGCAATGGCAGGATAGCCAAACGAAGGACGTACGGACGTTTTCCCGAGAGAAGAGAGATCAAGTCTTGTCTTCGTCAAAAAACAAAAGTGCCGAAGTAATAGACGTATCCAAAACAAATAAAAAGAGCTTTGCTCCACAACTGTACGATTTGACTGAACTGCAGCGGGATGCAAATAAGCTTTTCGGCTATTCGGCAAAAGAGACGCTGTCGATTATGCAAGGACTCTATGAAAATCACAAGGTGCTGACGTATCCTCGTACGGACTCCCGTTACCTGTCATCCGACATCGTAGATACCTTGAAGGATCGCCTGCAAGCCATTCAAGTGAAGCCCTATGCTCCGGTGGTGGCTAAAATCCTGCGCACGCCGATTCATCCTAACAAGTCGTTCGTCGATGACAGCAAAGTTTCCGATCACCATGCCATTATCCCGACGGAACAGCCAGTTTTCCTCGGAAAGCTGAGTGACAAGGAACGAAAGATTTTTGATCTTGTAGTCAAGCGCTTCCTGGCCGTTCTGTCACCACCTTTTGAATATGAACAGACGACCATCAGAGCAAAGATTGGTGAAGAAATCTTTGTAGCAAAGGGAAAGCGGGTGCTTGCTCCTGGCTGGAAAGAAGTTTACGAGCATGATGTGGAAGAAGAGGAAACCAAAGACGGCATAACCGAACAATTATTGCCAACGATCAATAAAGGTGATCGGTTAGCCATTACGTCCCTTTCCGAGACAAAGGGAGAGACGAAACCTCCAGAGCCATTTAACGAGGCAAGTCTGCTGTCTGCCATGGAAAACCCGGTAAAATATATGAATAACGAGGACAAAGAACTAGTGAAGACAATCGGGGAAACGGGTGGGCTGGGAACGGTAGCGACTCGTGCCGATATTATTGAGAAGCTGTTCAACAGTTTCTTGATCGAGAAGAAGGGAAGAAGCATCTTTATCACCTCAAAAGGAAAGCAGCTTCTCGAATTGGTTCCAAAGGAGCTGCAGTCCCCTACGTTAACGGCAGAGTGGGAGCGGAAGCTCGGGCAAATCGCCAAGGGTACACTCAATAAACAGGCATTTATCGCTGATATGAAAAACTACGCAAAAACAGTGGTGCAGGAGATCAAGTACAGTGACAAGAAATTCAGACATGATAACCTGACCCGGACGAAGTGTCCCGAGTGTGGGAAGTTTTTATTAGAGGTAAACGGCAAAAAGGGTAAAATGCAGGTATGTCAGGATCGAGAATGCGGCTATCGGAAAGGTGTCGCTAAAGTAACGAATGCCAGATGCCCGCAATGCCGTAAAAAGCTGGAGCTGCGTGGAGAAGGCGAAGGACAAATCTTTGTGTGCAGTTGCGGACATAGGGAAAAACTGACGACCTTTAATGAACGAAGAAACAAGGAAAAGGGAAGCAAAGTGTCCAAGAAAGAAGTATCGAACTACTTGAAACAACAGGACAAGGCCGATGGGGAAGGGATGAACACGGCCTTACGAGATGCGCTTGCTAAGCTGAAGCTGGATGAGTAGAATGGAGACCGCCCTATCCATGTAATGAGGATGGGGCGTTTTGCTACCTAGACATGGTATACTTTTCAAAAAAAGGGAGGGGTAGCAATGATTGAAAAGGTGGTACATGCGATTCAGGATGATTATCCAGATGATTTTGCCTGGTGTTACGGGTGTGGTCGGTTAAACAAGGACGGTCATCATTTCCGTACAGGTTGGCAAGGAGAGAACACGGTAACGATTTATATACCGCAGACTCATCATATGGCGTTGCCGGGATTCGTTTATGGCGGGCTGATTGCCTCGTTAATCGATTGTCACGGAACAGGATCGGCTGCGCTGGCATTGCATCGCAAGAATGGGCATGAGCCGGGAGACGGATCGGAACCGCCTCGTTTTGTGACGGCGTCCCTAAAAGTTGATTTTCTAGCGCCAACTCCAGACGGCGTTCCTTTGAAAGCGATCGGGACTGTACAGGAAATCCACCCCAAGAGGTGGAGCGTTCAAACGGAGGTCTATGCGAATGACACCCTTTGTGCCCGTGGCGAAGTCATTGCTGTGGTAATGCCAAGTACCTTTTTACAGAAAGAGTAAGCAGGGTGAGTTAGCTCAATGAATTATTTGAAAGAGATCTCGATCTTGAAAAGGAATTTTCCAGCGCAAAGAAACAACCATCCGTTTAACCTGCCATGGCTGGACAAAACCGAAACGATCGAAATTAACCATAGTGTTACTTTTTTTGTAGGGGAAAACGGGTCAGGAAAATCAACCTTGTTAGAAGCAATCGCCTACCAATGTGGCTTTAACACAGCAGGAGGCAGCAGGAACAATAGCTATCATGTCGATGCGGCAAGCTCCACATTGGGTGAGTACATTCGTTTATCCTGGCTCCCCAAAGTCACGAACGGCTTCTTCTTTCGGGCGGAAAGCTTCTATCACTTTGCTTCCTACCTTGAAGAAGTAGGCATGTCTCCTGCGTATGGTAGTCGCTCCTTGCACAAACAGTCCCATGGAGAATCGTTTTTATCGTTGTTTCACAATCGGTTTCGAAACAAAGGGATTTACCTGTTGGATGAACCAGAGGCAGCGCTATCTCCCGCAAGACAATTGGCTTTTCTCGGCATCATTCGTGATCTGGTCAAAGACTGTAATGCTCAATTCATCATTGCCACTCATTCTCCCATTCTGATGGGCTTTCCCGGTGCTCAGATATTGAGTTTTGAGGAATCAATTTCAGAAGTAGCCTATGAACAAACGGATCACTATATCATTACGAAGAGCTTTCTCGGGAACAGAGAGAAGTTCTTACGAGATTTGGACTGCGATTGATAAGCAAACAAGGCATCTGATGTAGGTGGAGGATGCCTTGTTTTTCTTTCTCATTCACGACGAGTTACCATTCATAACGGTATTAATTTTAACTACTTGCTCTAGAAGAGGCATGACACGCTCCAAATCGAACAACTGGTCAATATGATAAATCCCGTGCGGTAGATTGGAACGATAAACGACATCTGCTACAGCAGCAGCTACCTTAGCAGTAATAATCGCCTCGTTTTTCCCTTGGGCGAAGCACTCGATGAATACGTCCTTTCCATTCTTTTTGCCCCGAGCATCGATTTTTAGGGCAAACATCTCTTTACCGAATCGTAGTTTACCGAATGATTGAACGGCTGCCTTGCGAAACGGCTTCGCCTTTAGCAAACGAAAAACTCCCGATGCTCTCAACCAGGCAAGCAACTGTGTCATTACTGGGGAATCGAAACAAAGACGTGTGGAAACCGATGGAATCCCTAGTGTCTCGGGAATAGAATGTTGGTCCGAGAAATTAAAGCGGTAGGCTTTTCTATGTCCTAGGTTTGATCCGAAATAGGTAGCTTTGCCATCCGTGAAGCTGGCAACTGCTACTTTGCTGCCATTTGCTACGACTTCAAAGCTGGTGCTCAGGTTATCGATTGTCCATTCGATAGCTGCTTTCCCATGCTGATCTCCCAAACCTAGCATAATGCTGATGTCGATCAATTCAGTCTGATCCATTAGACGAGTAGCATGGAGAGCAAGCAGATTTGTCAGACCTGGCGCAAGACCGATGCTTAGAACGGCGGTTGAGTGATTTGCTGAGGCTATTGAGTGCAAGCTTTTCACCTGAGAAAGAAAGGATGAGTTTGCGGAAATGTCTATATAATGAGTTCCGGTTTCGAAACAAGACTGGACGAAGGCGGGGTTTTCCTGGTCCAGACACATAATGATCAGTTTGACGGAGTTCCAAACATCCGGATGAACAGGCTCTCGAATATCCAACTGCATCGGTTTGACCTTCCCACCCGATGAAAGGGAGAACTGCTCTGCACGTTCTAAACTCCTTCCTGCTGCAAACACTTTGCCCGGATAGATCTCTGCCAACTCCCTGCAAATGGTTTGCCCCACATGACCATACCCTCCAACCACGACAATATGTTCCTTCATCAAAATCTCTCCCTGCTACTAAAATGTGGTTTGTACTATGGCAAGCCCTAGTGCTGCTCTGCGGGGACATGCTGCATAATGGAGCTTGCTTCAATATAGTATAGTTACTAAACTAAATGGGCAAAAAAAATTTATCTCTGGAGAAAATCACATAATTTATCTATACACTTCTCGAAAATCTCAATCTCATTTTCGCTTAATTGACTCCGAAGGTTTTCATAAAATTGGACATGTACTTCTTCGTGGGCTGTATAGGCCTCCTTTCCTTTGTCGGTTAGTGAAATCACAATTGCTCTTGAGTCTGTCGGATGCGGAGTGCGAGTCACGAGTCCTTTTGCTTCCAAACGTACGATAAGCTGTGTGACGGCCCCTTTCGTAACGCCCAGGCGAGTTGCCAGCTCACTCATCAAAATACCGCCATCATATCCGATCGCGTCAATGGTGTGGATTTCGCTTGGTGTCAAGGTTCCTGCTTTCCCAAAAGCTTGGGGTTGGCGTTCAAGCCGCCTGAGTTGCATAATCAGTCGGCCAATTTGGTGACTTCCATGATAATTGTTGTTTGATTGATTGAATTTATCCATGGAATTTAGTATAGTATCTAAACTTAATTCTTGTCAATCAGCCGTATTCACAATCGAACTTGCTTTTTCCAAGCACGAATGCTGACTCTGTAATAGAGCCAGCACAGGTAATTTTTTATTGTTTCGGAACTGCTTCCAAAATGACCAAAGGGGAAGGAGTTGCAATCACCCGGTTTAACTCAAATCCGGCAGTTTCAAAGAGTTTGCCAAACTCAGCTTCCGTCCGTTCCTTGCCTCCTGTCATCACCATCATCTCGATATCAATCAATTTGGCAGGCGATGGCTGATTTCCCTCTGGAATCAGATATTCGATCACAAGAAGTTTTCCATGGTCAGGGATTGCTTGACGACAGTTTCTTAGGATGTGAACGGCTTGCTCATCAGTCCAGTCATGAAGGACAAATTTCATCAGGTAGGCATCAAAGCCTGCGGGAATCGATTCAAAAAAGTTCCCCGTGATAAATTCACAGCGATCAATAGGTGTAGCACCAGTGAGAACGGGCGGCATATCAAACAAGGCACCGTGTACATGTGAATTCTTCTGTAAAATCATCTGTAACAGGCTGCCATGACCACCGCCTATATCGATAACTGTACGAATTTCAGAAAAATGATAGCTTTCACATACAGGAACATTTACCATATCAGATAGTCCTGTCATCGTTTTGGAGAACGTCAGAAAATCATCCGGGTGATCCTGAAAATATTCGAAGACCGATGAGTTATGTGCCTTTGCAAATGCGGTTTTTCCCGTTTGTACACTTTCGAGCAATTCTTCCCAGGCCTGAACGTGATAGGGGGAACCATACATGATTGCTGCGTTTCGAAGTGAACCACGAACATCGGACTGGAGAAGAGAACCCATAGGGGTAAGCTCAAAAATGCCCTTCTCGGTTTCCTGAAACACACCAACGCTTGCTAATGTGCGTAAAAGGCGGTACAAATTTCTTTCATTCGTCGAGGTATCCACGGCTAGCTCATGGATGCTGCGTGGACCATCCTTCAGATAATCGGCTACTCCAGTAGAAGCTGCGACATAAAGGCACTGCGAAATAAATCTTCCTGTAATCATTTGAAACAATTGGTTGTCGGGTGTCATACGATCTCTCCTGATCTATGCTGTAAATTTGTCTTTCTTTGCGGTGCTGATTGAAATCTCTGAAGCCTTGACGTTGAGCAACACGTTAATCACAAACAGGATGATGCCTACAGTTAAAATATTCGCTCCAATCACAATTACTGGTTCTACTGTTGGATTGCCTGATTCGAGAACCACGAGACCAATCATCATCACGGGCAAGCCAAGGTTGTGCAACCAGAAATGCCATTTTCCCAGACGACTTTCTCCTGCTTTCGGAAATAACACATAAATGACTCCTGCCAAAGCTAATGATACCCAGCCCAACAAGTTGATGTGAGCGTGTGATGGAGCGAACTGGAATTGCTGAGTCATCGACATAAACATTCCCATAAAGACCCCAATTAGAAAATAAATAACTGCGATTTTAAGAAACCGAGCTCCCATGCAATAACTTCCTTTCTTTTCCTTTTTTTTGCTGTTTGCTCATATAATGTAACAAACGAAGATTCAGAAAAATACTATACCTTCGGATAAAATCGGTTGTATACTAAAGTGTATATCCAAAAATTAGGTGGTTAGCCAATGCACAGTGAACGGGTTGAAAATGACATTGATGATATTGAAAAGCAGTTTTTAGTTGGTCGTAAGCAAGAAATTGAAACATTCATGCAGTTTCTAACTGGGAAGCGACAAGAGAAGATCATTAATATTTTTGGAATGGGCGGTGTGGGGAAGAGTTTCCTGCTCGATGAGTTCAGACGCATAGCAATTGGTCATGATGTGAACTATGTGGAAATTGACGCAAGGGACTTTATCCATACGCCAGAAGGACTGTGTGGGCATATTTTATCCTGTTTTAATCAGACGCTATCTGGTTCCTCTACATCCATCAACGATTGTATAAATCTCCTGCATCAGGAAGTTCCACGCAAAAAAGTAATCCTCGTCTTCGATACCTATGAGGAATTGGGCGAGCTGGAGCACTGGTTCAAGGAGCATTTCTTTCCGAAACTGCCTCCGGGGATACTCGGTATTATCTCTGGCAGGTATCCGCTGCAAAATTCCTGGTTATTGTCCCCTGCATGGCGCAAGCTGATCTATCGGATGCCTTTGGGAGAATTGAATTTCTCTGAAGTGAAGGAGTATCTGCAAAAGTACGAAATCGATGATAGCTTGACGTATGATATTTGGAAGAAAACAAAAGGGCATCCCCTCACTTTATCCCTTGCTGCTTACAATGCCTCAGAGGTTAGCGGAATGGGAACGGATGAAGACATCTTTTCCGTAGTTGTCCAACTGTGGCTAAAGGAAGTACCGAACGAACAAATGCGTCAATTGGTAGAAGCGGCTGCTGTATTGCGGCAATTTAATCAGGATATCCTTTCCTTTGTGGTAGACAGTTCGGTTCAATCCACGGAGTTTTCAGACGTGATTAACCTGTCGTTTGTAAGAAAGGTGAAAAGAGGATGGATTTTTCATGACCTGGTGCGGGCTGCGATTGGCCAGGAGCTGCGAAAGCGCACACCAGAGCGATTTAACGAACTGTGGAAAAGAAGTGCTCTTTATCACTACAACAAAATTATGAAACAAGCGAATCAAGGAGACGTGGAGTGGGAGAGCAGTGAATGGTTTTACTACCTTGGAACAAATATCATTCATGCATTCTTTTATCAGGCTACGTCGCCTTATTACTTTGAGCCGCTGGATCAATCGAACTTCGCAGAAGCCCAAGCGTATATTAATTGGCGCAAACAGTCAGCAAAAGATGACAATGTTGTATTTTCGACCCCGGATACTACGGAAAAATTTGAGTTTTTTATGACGGAACAAGAGAATCTGATGCCTTTGAGGCACGTAAATCTGCAAGAACTTTATGAAATTGATCCAGGTATCGTTAAGCTGTTTCGTAATGCCGAAGGTCAGGTTGCAGGTCTGTCAGTTGCGATTCCGATCAACGAGAAAACAGTTGATTACCTGTCTAACAATCCCTTATCCAGTGCCTACTTTAAGAGTCTGGGAGCGAAACAGGTAAAGGAATTAAAGGTGCCTGAGAATACAAAAGCAGGCTGGTTCGTCAAGTCGATAGATATACCGAGCTTTGAAGATGAGACCTCGAGGGCAGCAGCCGGATTGCATTTTATTTCTCTCTTTCTGTCAGGAGGTTTTATCGTAGCATCCCCTCCGCCATTACCGATGTTTCGGGATATCCATCTCAGTCTGGGGTGCAGTGTAGCAGAGGGTGTGTACCATACAGACTACGATGGAAAGACGCCAACTCCGACATATGTTTTGGATACGAGGGGAAATCGACTGAAAGAGTATCTAACCAAAATGCTGCACCAGCTAGGAATCCAACCAGAAGAAGAGGAAAAGGAAGAGCAGGAAGTGGTGGAAGAGTCGGGATCAAATACAAGGTCTATTCTTACACCAAGAGAGCAGGAAATCACTTCATTACTTTTGGAAGGACTCACGAACAAAGAAATTGCTGACCGCCTGTACATTAGTGAGATTACGGTGAAAAAAGCTCTCTCTCTCATTTTCCAAAAAACAAACAGTAAAAATCGCAGTCAATTAGTGAAGAATTTGATGAAGTGAGACGAAAACAGAACAGCCGGCTACACCAAATTCATGGTGTATCGGCTGTTTTTAATTCGTTTACCCAGCACTACATTCTATTTCAAGAATAATGTAATAAAAATAGACAACTCTGTTTAGAGGGGGAATGAGAATGGGAACCCAGAAGACGGATCTGATGAAAATGAACATATTCTCGTCCAACTCAAGTCTGAATAGTACGGATCTAAACGAGAATTTCAAGATCATTGAAGAAGAATTCAATGATCATAGTGTAAATGTGAAGTGGTTCGGAGCAAAAGGTGACGGATCAACAGACGACACAACTTCAATCCAGAATGCTGTCAACCATGTTAAAAGCATGGGGACAGGTACGGTTTATTTTCCTGATGGAACATACATGATTTCAGCTACAATCAACGCTGACTTCGGGCACTTTGCTCTTGTTGGTGCAGGAGGAAGCAGGTCCGTTATTCGTGGAACTGCCGCGCACAATGGTGTCCTCGTTCAAATTGGAAATCGGATGGGTAACAAACGTGACAACGTAGTGTTGAGGGGCTTGACGTTTCAAAATTCGGGAGGTGACGGGCTGCATCTGGAAAGTGTCAGCTCCTACCTGATTGATGACTGTCAGTTCAAGTACAACAAAGGACACGGATTATATGCTTATCAGTCATGGGTGGGTGTAGTCCGTGCCTCCCAGTTCTATCGGAATGAGATAGACGGTTTTTATTCCGATACCAATGTACAAGGGCTTAGCTTTACTGGTGCCCACTTCATCGAAAACAAGCGCAATGGGCTCTATGCACCCAGGAAGTCATCGATCACGGGGTGTATTTTCGAGGAGAATGTCGAGACGGATATTTTGATCGAAAATCGCCAAGGTCTCTTCCTGGGCGGAAACTATTTCGAGGCTGGGCTAGACTCGGGACATCGAATTAAGATTGTTGATTCAAATGGCATTACACTGGAAGCAAACGGTATAGGCGACAATCGATCAAGCGTATATGTAACGGGTAATTCCCGAAATATTACGATTTCGAACTCGTATTCAAGCTATGACTTCGATGATGCATTCTATTCAAATTACAGGCAGACTTACATTGATGCAGATTGCAAAAAGATTCGTGTCTATCGAAATCATGGTCCTGTTGTCGTCCATCCGAACGCAATCAAGCAGGTTGACTTTGGCAATCGGTCGAATGTACGCGACTTTAACTTTCCTCAGGGAGAGTTCAACACGCTTATAGGAGGAATTCCCGCAGGATGGGCTGTTTACAACGGAACGCCAACTTGCACCATTATTCCTTCCATCGCAGGAGAGTGTGCCAAAGCATTGCGAGTGACGTTTCTGATGGCAAAAGGCATGTATTTTTTCAGAACAATCTCTGGTCTAAAACCCAACACGGTTTATACATTAGCTGCCCTGTTTCAACTTCAGAGTGACGGAACCAAGGGACACTTCGGATTCTACGGAGCGCCTGAGACAACGTTACTTCCTTCTGATCGTCGTCACTATTACAACTTCAATGGCGGCCCTACTGTAGCGACGGCCGCATGCAAAAGTGATGCAGCAGGCAAATTAAAAGTCGGTTTTGGCTCGAATCAAGCATGTACGTATGATATTGAATGGTTCTCCGTGCTAGAGGGCTATTACGATCCTGACACGTTTCCGCGCAAATATGATCGATTTCAGCCAAACGTGCTTCAATCACCAGACGGGTCGTACTTCCTGTTGAAAGTCGACAATCAGGGTGCAATAAGTACCCAGAAATTATAAAAGAGAGCAAAAAGAGTGTGCCATTCATTTGTGTGGCATGCTTTTTTTATTTTCATCTTCAGAAAAAGATAGCCCAAAGTTAAGAAATTCTTAAGTTTTATGCTGAATGAATGTTAAGATTCGTCCATTACAATGTTGACATGATCAAAATACAGTAGTGAAATGCTATAGAAAGGAGCGTGAAACAAGATGAATCCGTATTATGTACTCGTTGTCGATGATGAGAAAGAGATTCGAGATGGGATTGAAATATATTTAAAGAATGAAGGAATCGTCGTCATCAAAGCGCAGGATGGTATTGAAGCAATTGAAAAGTTGAATGAACATGACATACATTTAATTATTTTAGATATTATGATGCCTCGGTTAGACGGGATTTCTACTACATTTAAAATCCGTGAAGAAAAGAATATTCCAATCATCATTTTGAGCGCAAAAAGTGAAGATACAGATAAGATTCTCGGCCTGCAGGTAGGGGCTGATGATTATGTTACGAAGCCGTTTAACCCACTGGAGCTGATCGCGAGAGTAAAATCGCATCTGAGAAGATATGTTACGTTGGGGACATATGAGGGCAGTGACAAGGTGATTGATCTGAAGGGGCTTACGTTGGACCAATCTGCCAAAGAAGTCACTGTTCAAGGGGAATCCGTCAAATTAACACCAATCGAATATAAAATCGTTGAACTGCTCATGACGAATGCGGGGCGCGTGTTCTCTATTAATGAAATCTATGAGCGTGTATGGAAGGAACCCGGTTACAATGCCGAGAATACTGTCGCCGTCCATATCCGAAAAATCCGGGAAAAAATCGAAATTGATCCGAAAAACCCGAGATACTTAAAGGTGGTGTGGGGAATTGGATATAAAATGGAAAAATAGTATTTCCATTGCCGTTTGGCTTCTACTTTTTTCTTATGGATTAAATGGGGTCATTTCGGGGCTGGATAAGGCCGGTGAATATAGCAAACCAGACTATTTTCATACGCAGCAATTTGAGGCTGAGTTGGATCAATTTGTTATGTACCTCAGCATGTACGAGCTGAATGAGACCGTTAAGGAAGATTTGAAAAGGAAAGTGGCCGTTACAGAAGACGAGATTAACGAGCATCGCTTTCGGTATGGTGATTTATCACAACAAATTGCCAATATTAAAAGTCAGTACGAGGATCGGATTCAGGAAGCAATAGCTACAAAAAATAAAGAAGTAGCGGATGCTTTGACTCTAGAAAGAGACAAAAAAATTACCGACATTAGCCAAAATTTTACCAGTGATGATCATGTACGGGCCAAGATCGTCAAAGAAAAAGAAAAAAAGATTGATGATTACTTTCGACAAGTGGAGAATTACCGATCAGAGTTTGCAAGGTACAAGACGGCATTTCTCTATTATTTAAAAGATACCCAATCAGGGAAAGTGCATACGAACGTCAATGTTACGAATACCTCGTCTTCCACAGACGTTTTTTCGCAGCAGGATACGTTGTACATTCGAAACTATCCTTCCTCCACTTTTGATTTTCTTACAGTGGGAAGGGGTTATAACTTTATCGGTTTTGATGAAGTAGTAACACCACTTCTTGAAGGAGAGACAAGGACGTTTGAGGGGCAGATTGCCGTCCCGCAAAATTCATCTTACTCTAGTGCCATTCTTGCAAACTACTATGAGTTCCAACAGAAGCAAACCATATTCTACATTTACACAATTGGTGCGATACTTGCGTTAATCATAAGTATCTTGGTCGTAAAAAGAACGCAACTCATTGGGTCTGCGATCACTCTCACGGAGAAATGGTCGCCCTACTACAACCGAATCCCATTAGACCTGCGGATAGCGGTGTTGGGCTTTACCGGTCTACTCTTACTGGTTTTTTTGTTAAAGAACAGCGCGCTTTACTACTACGAAACAATATATAGTGCAATTGAAAACAAGCTGATTGATTTAGTGATGACAGCCGTTGTTCTTGGATTAGCGCTGGTGCAAGGTAAGTTCCTCTTAACGAGATACAAAAAGGGGGAGAACCTAAAAGAAGACTGGCAAAAAAGTATTCTCAATCGGTTATTTCAAATGGTACGGGATGTATTCCTTAACCGTCGAGTCGGAACACAAGTAATCTTGCTACTTATGGTTGTCTTTTCTTTTGGGGCAGGTGCGATCATATGTATTGTCGAGGAAGACTTTATTGCTGTGTATCTTCCAGCACTTTTAGTAATTGGAATTCCACTATTTATTGTCATCATGAGACGAATTGGCTATTTTAATCGGATCATCGCCAATGTGAATGAGTTGGCGAAAGGAAATTACGAGCCTGACCTGCCAGTGAACGGGAAATCGGTGCTGGCAGTACATGCAGCCAACATCAATACATTAAAGCAAGGTGTCAACCTTTCTCGCAAAGAGCAGGCTAAAAGTGAGCGGTTAAAAACAGAGCTGATCACCAATGTGAGTCATGACTTGCGTACACCCTTAACATCGATTATTACGTACACCGAGCTACTTAAGTCGCCTGACCTGACCAGTGAAGACCGTGATGCGTATGTCCAAATCATTGACCGCAAATCCAAACGGTTAAAAGTACTGATTGATGACTTGTTTGAAGCTTCCAAGATGGCGAGCGGCAGTATTGAGCTTGTAAAAGAAAAAGTAGATGTTGTTCAGCTTTTGCAGCAAGCACTTGCAGAACACAATGAGACAATCAGTGAATCAACCTTGCATTTCAGGATAACAAAACCTGATATACCGATATATGTGATTGTTGATGGACAAAAGATGTGGCGGGTATTTGATAACTTGATCGGGAATATCCTTAAATATTCACTAGAAAACACCCGGGTGTACATTTCAGTAAAAACGCTGCAGGACCAGGTCATCATCTCGTTTAAAAACGTAACAAAGTATGAGCTTGGCGAAGATATCGATGAACTGTTCGAGCGATTCAAACGAGGGGACACCTCCCGTCACACAGAAGGCTCCGGGCTCGGACTCGCCATTGCCAAATCGATAGTAGATCTGCATGATGGCAACATGGAGATTGAGGTTGATGGTGATTTGTTCAAAGTAACGATTACGCTACATTCTCGTTTCCAATAAACAGCAAATAATCCCTTACGGATAGCAGTAAGGGATTATTTTTCTTTTAGCTGATCATTTAGTTGTCCTACAGCAAGGGCATGATATTTCCACAGAATTTTTTTAATCTCAGCAAACTGTTCTTCCGTACATTGGATCATAACGGCTGCTTCAGCATCACATGCAGAGGATTTTGAGTGAGTTTTCCTTCTTTGAGAAAAGTAATATAAACTATAGCCGACAGTAAAACCACTCAGAGTGCCAATCAATCCCCAAATGATCGGTCCCCAGGTCAGAATAAACCCAACACAAGCGCCGATAACAGCACATCCAGTGGCACAAGCCATCCCCACCTCAAAAGAGTTGGATACAACGTCCCGC
>NZ_JBNCMT010000029.1:0-73149 GCF_049846925.1 Brevibacillus nigriterrae | reverse complement strand
ACAATTCACTTGGCTAGTGTTTTGATTCACTATAAAACGCTTTATTGTTCAGTTTTCAAAGAGCATTTAGTTTATTCATCAACCACCTTGTTTGAGAGGCGGAGTTATAATATATCATGTTTCGTTCTATCATTTCAACCCACAATATTTGGTAGGTTCGCCACTCGATCGCTAGAAATTCAGTTCAAGAATCTCTTACTCTCGTTGGCCGGAAGAACAATATATCATGTTTGTCTTCCATAACTCAACCATCAATATATGGTAAAACCCACTTGGTTATACTAGCACCTCGTGGGTGGATTTATAATCTATCATACTTGTTCTAGAGAAGCAAAGGTAGTTTATGGGAAAAATACACAAAAAACAAAAAGGCCATCCCGCTTATCTTCGGAATAGCCTATAACCATCTTACAAAAACCGCCGATTCACTTTCTTGCCATCGTAGCTGAACAACACCGGGCGCTCTTCCAACACAGACTCCAGATGCACCTGTTTGCCCCAAATCTGATGCACATACGGCAGTGTTTTCTCAATATACTTCACATCCAGCTCAAGCCCTTCGAAGTTGTGCTTGAGATATAGCTCTCCGTTCCGTAAATAATCGCCATCCTGCACGACCATATACGGAAAGCCACCGTTCACGCGGGAAGTAACAAGCTGGTCACGCACCTGCTCCCACGCCTTCTCCATAACCTGCCACTCATTGCCCTGCTTGCCAAACAGGTACAAGTCGAGATTGCTGACGAGATCCTTGGTCAAGTAGTTACGCAAAAAACTGATGTCCCCATCCTGCTCTCGCACCTCATAGATTTTGGCCCGGCCTTGCCCTGGCTTGCGACCAAAACGCTCCTGCTCTTCTTTGGTCGGACTATCCCAACGCCGTTCGATGTCTTCTAAGATTTTAAGCCCGAGATGGTACGGATTGATGCTGGTCGGAGATGGCTGGATAACGGATGCATGTAGTCTGGCGAATTCGATGGTTTCTTCCTCCGTCAGATCCATTTCACGCAGGATGCGGCAGTGCCAGTAGGAGGCCCAGCCTTCGTTCATGATCTTGGTCTCAATCTGCGGCCAAAAGTAGAGCATCTCATCACGCATGATGGTCAAAATATCACGTTGCCACTCTTTCAAGATCGGGCTGTACTCCTGTAAGAACAGAAGCAAATCCTTCTCGGGTTGTGGCGGAAATTTTGGAACGGATTTTGGCTGTTCCGTCGGTTTGTTTATTTGGTCCAGCTTCCAAAGATCATCGTATCGTGATGTATATCCACCTCGACCTGACTCACTGGAACTCGCCCCCTCCTGCCTGTTCCAGCGCAGCTTGGAACGATACAGACTCGGATCAATGTGCTCTTGAATAGCCAAGCAAGCATCCAGGAAATTCTCTACGTCCTCTTTTCCATACTTGATCTCGTATTGTCGAATTCGTTCAGAGCTGGCAGCCATCGTCTCCACCATGTCCCGGTTGGTGTTGGAGAACCGCACGTTGTTTTTGAAAAAGTCGCAGTGCCCCAACACGTGTGCAACGATCAGCTTGTTTTGAATCAGGCTGTTGCCATCCAAAAGAAATGCGTAGCACGGATTCGAGTTGATCACAAGCTCATAAATTTTGCTTAGATTGAGATCGTATTGCAGTTTCATGCGGTAAAAGGACTTCCCAAAGCTCCAATGCGAAAACCTCGTAGGCATTCCATACGCACCGAATGTATAAATAATATCGGCTGGACATATTTCGTAGCGCATCGGGTAAAAATCCAATCCAAAGCCTTTGGCTATCTCGGTGATCTCATCAATGGCAGTTTCTAGCTGCTTACGCTCATCATTTGTCATCGCCGCTTCCCCCTTCATACCTAACTTACTTATTTATATGAAGGACGTGGAAAAGGAACGACTTGAAATTGTGGCTGCTTGTCTGTAATTAAATACAATAATTCTTCTAAAACCCTTTTTTGGGTTCACCAATTATTTAACGGATATATTAATTGACACTTGAAAATCCTTGTACTTTCCTTTTATTTTAGTAGATCCTTTACTTAAAGAAACAACTGAGTCTTTGTCTATTCTACAAATTTTAGGATTCAAAGTAACAAACTCTGACTCCTTTGTTATATCCTTCTTTGAATTATCTTCCAATACTGCATATAAGATTAATTGAGCACTTTCACCTTTTTTTATCGCTATCTTCTTCTTTGAAAATTCCAATCTTTGTATCTTTTCTTCTTCCACTTGGATTTGGGTTGAAGTCCATTGGCCATCATAATAGACTGACAATTTTGTAGTTCCCTTTTTTTGCCCAATTAACCGATCACCGAAAACTCTTACTATTTCTTTATCTTGAATAGAGTAGGTCGCAAACGGCGAAATTGTTTTTTTCGTACCATCTGTAAGATTTGCAACTACTTTAACAGTTTTGGGTTCATTTACTTTTAGTTTAATTTCTTCATTTTTTATAGAAATAGAATTAACACTAGCTTCTGTTGTAAATGACCATTCATAGTTGATTTTCTTTTTATTTTTTCCTTCTGGATCCGTGATTTGATCAGCCGAAAATTTAACTTGATAAAGTGTAGATTCTTGCAACGGCCTTTTGGGTATTATGAAGAATCTATCTTGATCTTGGTATTTAGAAGTGATCGAATCTACTAAATAGAATGGTATATCCTTTTCCTTATTCCTCTTCTTTTCCTTGAGCACGGCTTTAATATTTTTTAGAGTATATGTATTACTTACCCAAACCGAAATTGGATAGCCAACCTCTATTCCATCAATTCCATAGTATTCAAGTGGGTTAGGACTTTCAGCAACAAACCACTTTGATTTAGCATTGCGTTGATTAGGGTATGGATAGACAATATACTGAAATTTTGGTTTGTAGTTTTCGAAATGCTTATATGCGTAATCAACAACTGTTGATCCATATGTTCCTGGATTAAAACCTATTCCTACTTCATTAGTTCCAGATATTAATGGATCACGATGAAAAGGAGCATCAATTAAATTGTCTATTCCCTCAGTTATTCCACCATGGCTAAATGAAATTCCCTCACCCGAAAAGCTATGACCACCAAACGCCTGAACCCGATCGTAAGCACTCTCACCGGTATAACCTTCTTTTGTTTTTTCCTCATGATGTCCAGATGTTTGATTCATTTGAAGATAATTGCTATGTGCCTGTGCGGCCATATTTAACTTTTCATTTTTTTGAAAATAAGATTCTTTGTTAAATCCCATTTCTTTCTTAATGTTATTAATATAATTGATTGCTTCATCTTGCATTTCATATAATAATTCTCTATTTTTATTCTCGTACGGATTTATAGTAGGTTTTTTTACAATTTTTAGATGCTCAGAGTCAGTAAACCCCAAATCCGGAAGACCATAAAAAGCAGTGATATCGGTCATTCCTTCTTCTTTTGCAACAATTTTATTGCCGATAACCTCCACTCTTTTTTTACTATTCCACCACTCGACTTTATCTGTAATATCTTTTGTTTCTCCGTTTAAATAAGTGGCTATTACACTAACCTCATGTTCTTCACCTGTTAAGAGAGTCAATATCCCTTCATAATCTTTTTTTATAACAATTTCAATTCCCTTCATATATCTTACATCTTCATTAGCAGATACAAGTGAAGTAGAACTATTAAAGGTAATTTGCAACATTAATACAAACATCATAAGGAACAACAGAAAATTTCTCTTCATTGGTTTCCCCTACTTATTATAAATTCATATTTTTAATGTTTTTGCTTTTCCTACTATAGGATAACTGGCAAAATTCTTCAATTTTTTTAGGTAAAGGAACAAATTCATTTACTTCATATAGTAACTATTTGCAACAAAAAAAAAATTATTGATTCCAGAAAAAAACTGCACCTTCCATTGTTAGACCAGTCTAACAATTGGGGTGCAGTTCAATCGGTTTAAAAGTTTTTCTTCTTTATGCTACTTTGTTGATGCTTATTTGTTTTCCTTCTTTACGTCTCTCTCTAAATTCAGCCGCTGCTGTGAAAAGAACGTCTGTAGAAGAGTTGAGTGCCGTTTCAAAAGAGTCTTGTAAAACACCAATGATAAAGCCAACTCCGACTACTTGCATCGCAACGTCATTTGGAATACCGAATAAGCTGCATGCTAGAGGAATCAGTAATAAAGATCCGCCAGCCACCCCTGAAGCACCGCAAGCACAGATAGCTGATACTACGCTAAGAATGATGGCGGTAGGGATATCTACTTGAATACCAAGTGTATGAACCGCAGCAAGAGTCAAAACAGAAATGGTAACGGCTGCACCAGCCATATTGATGGTAGCCCCTAATGGAATCGATACGGAATAACTATCTTTATCCAAACCTAAATTTTCACATAATTTCATATTCACAGGAATATTAGAAGCTGAGCTTCGAGTAAAGAATGCTGTAATGCCGCTTTCCTTAATGCATTTAAAAACAAGCGGGAAAGGGTTTTGTCTTATGGCTGAAAACACAATGATTGGATTAACAACCAGTGCCACAAAGAGCATACAACCAATTAAAACAGCAAGTAATTTCGCATAGCCTAGTAACGCATCAAGTCCATTTGCAGTTATGGAATCAAATACTAGACCCATGATTCCTAATGGTGCACACTTAATGACCCAAGTAACCAATTGAGAAACCGCATCTGAAAAATTAGAAATCATCGTTTTTGTCGTATCAGCGGCATTTCTTAATACCAGACCAAGAAGTACTGCCCAAGCTAAAATACCGATATAATTTGCATTGCCAATTGCTTGAACTGGGTTATCAACCACATTCAGCAGCAATGTTTTGATAACCTCAACAACACCGCCAGGAGGCGTCACACCCTCAGCTCCCTTTGTGAGCGTTATGCTTACAGGGAAAATAAAGCTTACAATTACGGCGATTAATCCCGCTAAAAAGGTTCCTAAAAGGTATAGGACGATGATGGATTTCATATTCGTTTGGTGACCACTCTTGTGTTGGGCGATAGCTGACATAACCAAGAAGAGTACCAACACTGGTGCGATTGCTTTCAATGCCCCTACAAACAAAGAGCCAAAAATTACAATAGGTTTTGCTACTTCGGGAATCGTTACAGCCAGGATAATTCCAATAATCAAACCTATAATGATTTGTTTTACCAGACTCAAACGACTCCACTGTTTCAGTAAGCTTTTCATAGATGCCCCCCACTAGATTAAGATTAATTTAGTAACATCGTTACTATCGAGCGATACACTTCTCATAATCACAGTCCACTCGATAAATACAAATGTCTTTATATAAATACTATAATAATAACTTTTTTGATATTGTTCAAAGGAAAGATTATTTACGTATCAATATTTTTTTACAAACAATTATATTTTCAAAATATATTTCTCTGGAATAAGGAGCTTTATGGATTTACCCACATCCCATCGAATCATGATTTCTCCTACCTTTTTTCTTTAAAAAACTTATTTTTTAATAAATCAAAATTATTAAAATTTTCATTCCTCTCCAAGGAATTTATAATCTCAGCTTTAGAAACTACTACATTTGTATGATCAGACTGTTTGCACAGCGCTTGCAGGTCATCGCCCAAAGAGCTGGTGATTTGTAGTACGTACTACAGAACAGGGTAGAAAAATATGGTACTTTGTATTAGCAGATCCCCCCAACACTCATTCAAGGAGAACTTTTTTATCATGAACGGGAAAGTTGATAGGCTTTTTGAAGCTATTAATTAATAGTCGACCAGAGTCGAAGTATTAACAGAAGAGGAGAAAATACAATGCGAAGCCAACGTTTTTCGAGATTTCTTGTATCATTCACACTTTTAGCAACACTGCTACCATTGAATTCAGTGGGAGCTGCGACAGCGAATAGCGCTCCACAAATTGATGCAGGAAGAGATTTCAGTATTGCGCAAGCAGCAGATGGTACCGTTTGGACATGGGGAAGTAATAGTAACGGTCAACTTGGAGACGGGACAACAACAGAAAAACTCACCCCGTCACAGATAGCCAATCTTACGGGTGTAGTCGATGTTTCCGCAGGAGAAAACCATACGTTAGCGGTAAAAAATGATGGCACCGTATGGGCGTGGGGGTCCAACAGCCATGGACAACTGGGAGATGGTACTGCACTGGACCACCACTCCCCCAATAAAGTAAAAAATCTTGATCACGTTGCATCAGTTGAAGCGGGCGGCAATCTTTCGATGGCGATTAAAGAGGATGGAACGCTTTGGGCATGGGGCAACAATAACTATTACCAGCTTGGAGACGGAACTCAAGCGAATCGTGCACTCCCTGTTCAAGTCAAAGGCATGACGAACGTAAAATCAGTTACTTTGGGAATGTTTAATACACTCATCCTCAAAAATGACGGAACGGTCTGGTCTATTGGTGCTAACGAGAGTGGTCAAATTGGTGATGGGACCTATGACAGAGCCAAGCAATTTATGCAGGTCAAAGGATTAACCAATATTGTGGACATCGCTATCGGAGGCAGCCATGCTCTTGCGCTGAAAAAGGATGGCACCGTATGGGCATGGGGACGAAATGCCGACGGTCAAGTGGGAGACGGGACATCTAAGTCGAGAAACCAACCCGTCCAGGTTGCAGGAATTACCAATGTAGTAGCAGTAGGTGCTGGTGACCAATCCAGCTATGCAGTTGGATCAGATGGTACTCTCTGGAGCTGGGGTGGCAACTATCTAGGAAAGCTTGGCCTCGGTACAGATAAAATAGGCTCGCAACACTCGCCAATGATTGCTGGTGGATTAACAGACGTAGAAACTATTGATGGTGGATTATTACATGCAACTGTCCTGAAAAAGGATGGTACTGTATGGGGCATGGGGAAGAACACGAACGGGCAACTAGGGAACGGTGGCCGCAAAGAGTCTTATCATCCCATTCCAGTGGGTGAACTTGTGATTGGTAACGTGCAAACACCATCGACGCCAACAACTCCGACGACGCCTACTACACCTACGATACCAGCAAACGGTTTGGCTGTCACAGGAACAGCTGCCAAGGTTCTGGTTTCCAAAGCAAAACCATATGCATACGCAACTGTTATGAATGTATCTGATTCCCAAGTTCACTCAAACTTCGGTTCAGTAATTACCAATGAAAGAGGAGAAGCCGCCTTTACTGGCCTCCCTGCAGGTAAATACTATGTAATCGAATCGGCAAATGGAGTCATCACAAAAGAATCGCCTATCGTGGAAGTCACGAACGAAAAAACTGCGAACCTAATTGACGAAAGCAAATTAAAATTTAGAACAGTTGTTAGACCCCATCTAAGAGAGGTAGAACAGGTAAACAATTCAATCAGTTCCTTTTATGTAGACTCCAAAACAAAGGAAGCTACACTTAAATCCGGGAATAAGTCTTTCGCATTAAATCTGGATGTGAAAAATCCGGAGTCAACCTCTTACATTCTTATGCACGAATTAAAATACATCATGAAAACAGCGACCGTGGTTGCTTCCTCAGCAAATGGGGATAAACACACCGTCATCAAGCAGATTGATAACGATTTAATCGATGACAAGTCTGTAGTAGCCACAAAAAATGGTAATTATCTGGTCATGAAAGGAAAACTGAAGTCCACCACAGATAAGAATCGCCTCTCCTTCTATTTTCTTCAGGGTGGTGCCGTAACCAAGATCGACCCTGGCTTTAAACCTTCAAGTAAAGTCGATTTTGAATTTGCTATTTCAACTGGTTATAATCCATCAGAGATTTTATTAATTGCTGTGCAAGACGATGGAACCTTTGAAGTCATCCATCCTATTCCGTAAATCTGATACCATGAATAATAAAGTAGCGACCTTTCTCCGGAATGAAATCGGAGATTGGTCGCTTTTTTGGAATGAGTTTTTGCCCCTGATACTCCCTTTCCGATGAGGTTATACTAAGTTAGCTACTATGGAAAAAAATATCAGCGAAAGAGAAAACAGAAGTGGGGCTAGTCCTAGCATTCATAGGTCTTGAAAAAATGATGCTTTTCCAGAAAGTGTACTCGTATTCAAATTGGAAGTTAGTCTATGGAGGTGTTATCTTAAATAGTGGTGCTCTCTTAAATAATCGTAACTGTAGCAATGTCCTTTCCAGACCAAAGTGTAAAGGTATAATCTTTTTTAAGTAAATGCCATGGTGCCTCATCAACAATAAAAGCTACATCAGCAAATGTATCCCATGTGCCATTAATATGACTTGTAATCCTAACTAGTACGGTCCAGGTATCTCCATAAATTCTGTTTCCCCTTATCTCTCCCGTATTCATTACAATGTCTCGGATCCATTCATTAGTTGGTAAGTTACTTGGGTCTATATCCCAATTAATCATTGCTTTAGCTGATTTCCTATCCACATGATCCCCCTGTTCAGTTTAATTCATAGGAATAGTAACAGAAAAATAGTCACTTGCTTTTCCAGGAAAGGGATTCCCTTCAGCATCTGCAAATAATAAACCTGTAATCTTCATTTCTAAAGGGTTCCCCTTAACGTCAGGATAGTAAAAATAAAACTCTTTCGATTCAAGTGGCTTCAATGAATCCTTAAGGAAAAAAGAGTACTGATTCTTATCCGTGATCAACTTTACAACAGCAGCATTTCCACTTCCTATTAAAATGGTCCGATCTGTATTTTCATTTGTCCACATAAATTGATAGTTAAGTCCATTCTCAGTCTCTTCTTTTATAAATTGGTTAAATCTGATTCCATTTGTTTTGTAATCTATTTCAAGTGATTGCTGATTCACCGCACCAAAAGATGAGCTAAGCTTCCATTTGCCATTTTCAAGTTCAACCATATAATTTTCTCTAGCGTCTTTCATTTCTCCGTCAATGCTGACATTGACTTTAATATCAGCAATAAAGTGTTTATCATCCTGATAGCCTAGATTAATAATTGAATACTGTAAATCCTCTACCGTGTGAGCGGCATCAAAATCCTTTCTAGCCCCTACAAAATCTTCAGGTGTACCTTGTGTCAGTTGATAATCTCGCTGCGAAATAAGTGAGGCCGCAGTATCATAATCTTTTCTTGCAATCGCATCATAAAAACCAGTTACGGCCATTTTGGCTTCTTCTCTTAGTTGTTGAATCCGATTTTCTTTTTGTACTGGTTCCTGTTTCGTTCCTTCTACTATTGAACTGACTTGTTGGCCACAGCCCGTTAATAAAAATATCAAAATAAGTACAATAAAATTACCTCGCAAAACTGTCACCTCATGTTTAACAATCTAAAAATTTATCATTATATCTTGTAGTTTTCATATGGTACTAGCGTTCTCCCAAGCTGTTTTTCAATAAGGTATGAGCACTCTAGAGTTTTAGGACCCATATAGCTTATTCCCCGGACTAGTATTTCTGTTTCATCGCCTAACATGGCTAATATTGTTACAGATAGTACATTTACTAAATCTGAATTTTCGCTTGTGGCAAGTTCCTCTAAAAAATTAACTCATCATTATCCCTTACTTTGCTTTATAGTGTATTTCAAATAACCGAATCATACTCTTTTCCTTACCAGAGTCCCACTTATCACCATTCCAAGTAACAAAACATAGATTACCCTCATTGTTTAGGAAATGATCCTGTATTTTCCCTTTTAATTTATGTCGTGAAATAATATCGAAGTTTGCATTTAATATTTCTACTGTTGAACCTTTCTTGATCACAACGTTTTCTTGTTGATCAACACTAATAAATTCGAAATAATCAAGATATTTGTTCGTTCTATGCATCTTAAGAGAATTCGTATCGAAATTTCTAATTTGTTTCTGAAATATATTAAAGTATAATAAGCCCGTTCTCTTATCTAACATTGAATCATAGCTTACGTCATCCAAAATAAATTCAGAGATAATCTCGAGCTGGTCGTTTAAACAATAAAGCGTATTCACTCTATTACTATTGTTTCTGTTTACATAAAAAATTCTTCCTTGATCATTAAAATGGATGGTTCTCCAGTAGCAGTTTCCCCAAGGTAATGCCAGCTTTGCAACAATTTCACCGTTTTGATCAAGTTTTACAATATCCGACGATTCTCTATTTTCATCTGAAATGTCACAATGTAAATAAATATATTCGTTATGTAAAACTGGACCTGCTTTCAAATAATGAAAGTTAAATTCCCATAATCGATTTCCATTAGTATTGCTCACATAAAGTACGTCGCCTTTTTTATACAGAGGGGTCCCATCAGAAAAGGTACCCAAATGTTCTGTTGGAGGCCACTCATCCTCTCGGGAACTCGTTAAATGAAGTGTTCCATCTTGCTGTAATTCATATAATGGTCCATTTAATAGGAATCTCCCTTCTTCATTCGGCAATATGTATCCTTCTCTTCTTTCAGGCATTCCCTCAAATTCCGTTATAAGCTTCACCTTTGTTCGATTATTAATTTTATTAGTTGTCCTCAATTCATTTATGTATTCTGATACTATCGATAAATTACGTGTTCTATAAAACTGCTCTTCTCCATGGTCGTTTACATATTCTGATTTGATCCAAAGGCAAACTCCGAAAAGATTTTCTAACAATGAAATTTTTCTCTCAAGGTTTTCACACTTTAGAATATCTTTTAACAAACCAGCATCATTTTCTTCTAGTTCCAGTATCTCCACAAATTTATAGGCATTACCTGCCTTGGCCTCATAACCATATGCATTATCAGAAACATGGGTGGTTACTGTCTTACCTGCTTTAAAGAGATTTAATACCAAAACATCATCGTCATAATATCCAACTGATAATACTGGATGAGCGATCTCCTTAGAGAGTTTAAGAGCCGCATCTTCAATATTTCCGATGTGAAAGTCCTCATGCAGTATAGTGATCCAGCCTTCTGATAGCCGCTTGATGATGTAACCAGGTGGTAGATCGATTAAAAAATCCGCATTTCGTTGCTTTATTTGAAGGTTAGCAAATTTTGTTCCCATTAGTGATCCCCCCTAATTTATGACTTTGATTTTCAAATTAATTCACCTGATATTATTTTGTGTTAGGCACAGCACTGAACATCACTAATACAGTATTTTTCTCAAATCAATATCTCTATAATTCTCTAAGAGAATCGGTTTATTTTTAATGACTTCTTTATCATCCGCTAACATGCAGCCTTTGACTGTACCATGATAATGAATTAAGAAATCCTGCTCGGTAAACGTTCTCTCTCTTCTTGAAGTCATTGAACAATCATTTTTCCCATTTATTCGAATTCTTACTTTTTGATCTTGGCTCATTGTTGTTATCAAGAAATTGTCCCTTTTTGGAATGCCGACGTCCCATATGTCATATGCAAGATAAATTGGTAACGGATCTTGCACAAAAAATTTTAGCATTCCAAAGTTCACTTGATGATGTTTTGCCAATAAATAATGGTTATTGATGCGTGCTCTCTGTTTAACTGAAACTCCATAGGGAAGAGAATATTCATTGTGATAGTCAGTAATTATGATAAGATCACATTTATCAACAATATCTATAGGCGTAGACTTCTTGGGCAGAAAGAGAGTCTGTTGATCTACAAATCCTGCATTAGATTTTACTGTTTGTGGCCAATGAAACTTTGAAGAATTATGACTCTGAAAACCTCTCTCGTCCTTGCTGTAAACTACCCGATTGTAGAAGATTTCAAGAACATGCTTTTCCTTGCCAAAAATCGCATCCATTAATTACACCCTCTTAAAGACTCATATAACCTCTGGCGCCTTCACATGTTGTTAATCATATATTTATAGCTCTAATAACTTCTGCTTTACCTTAGTCCGAAGACTATCATCATTTTCCAAAAAACTCACCTCATCCAAAAGCCTAACAGCTTCTTCTTTCTTGCCTATTTTGGCGTACAAAAAAGCCAGTACATACTTCGGTGGAGGGTAATGAATATTGTATACGTTTATCGTGTCTTCCTGATACGCTTGTTTCTCTGCTATTTCAATTATGCTAGATAGATCCTTCGCTTTTTCATACCATTCTTTTATGAGTGGTACTTCTTTGTTTACTAGTTTTATCATAGTCTCTTCCGCATTTTTGCTAATATGAGAGGTAACTCCAAAACCATCAACTAACTTGCCTTTAATAAAAGAACTCTTATAGCCCTCAGTCCATTCGAATAAGTGTACTCTTGCCGTTTTTCCTGTACGTTGATAAACCAGTCTATTTCCCGATGGTATAAGGAGAAAATCAAGGGCTACACCCCAACTTAACGTTCCTCTCCCCTTTAGTAAGGTATATTGAACGACTTTTCTTATGCCTTCGCTATTTGTTTCACCGATCCAACAGTAATCTCTCTCTCTATGTAGTTCTAATTCATTTAGAGCTGGAGTCAAATACTGATTTAATAGAAGTGATAGCTGTTCCTTGTTAAGTAAATCTCCCTGGTCTTGATAATAAACAACGTCAACTTTCACCCCGAGCTTTTTGCTGAGTTGCTTTGCTCTTATTTTATCAAGGAGCTTTGCGTACAATTTAAACATAGGATCACCCCGGAAAATTCTAATCTTCCCCAGCACATTGTGGTATATTGATATCCATAAACAAACTATAAAGGTATTATTTATGAAAACCACCTGTTTCTAGGTGATATTTTACAAACAATCAGTTTTTATAGTTGAGAGTACGATCACTCTTTCTATATATTTCTTATGAATCCAAAGGATGATATATCATGGCGTATATTGTTGGATTTATCATTTGGGTTTTTCTCGTAGGAGTAAGTATTAATCTTTGCGTAAATGCTAAAGGCTTTTTTAGTTTGATAGATCTTTATCTTCCACTGGTCGCCGCATTTAAAAAGAAAAAAATATAAATTATAGGTGATGGAATGGCTTTAACTCATGAGTTTCTGCTAATTAAAAAAGAAATAATGGTTGACCAGGGGTTTTACTTTTCTCCAATGTACGAAGAGATGGTTACGGTACACGACGACTTAATTCTGTACATTTCTGACTCGTTAGTCTGGTTGCCTACATATAACCCTTCAAAAAAGGAATTCCAATCAGGTCTTTCCTATCACGGAGTCACTATTATTCAAGACCAAGGTGCTACCCTCTTGAAGAACATTTGTCATTCCTGGTACGAATTGTTCTTACTTGCTCCCCAGACTTTTGCACTCACTGGTTCATACACTTGGAAGAATGATGAGGGTATAGAGTCTGTAGAATATGAGAGGATTCATTGTGAGAGAAATCAATTAACTACCCTACTAAAAAACTTAGCAACCCTTGCTGATAGAGCTTCTGCCAATGATTACTGTATTTTGCATAAAGGACTATAACCATATTTTTCAATCTGCTCGAAACTGGGGGATATATGAAAAAACAAAGAGGAAAGAAAAGATACTACAAAAATTTATGGAATCGAGTTTCTAATTTTGATTTGGCCTTAACCGATGACTCCTGGTTTGATATGTGGCATACACATTTAGATCGGACTGCTAGAGGTACTACCGGGAGAAAACCCAGAATTCAGCATATAAAAGCACATTTTTCTTTACACGATCAATTCTTAACACAACTTCAATCTTTTTCTAAACCTTATCAAATCTGGTTAACCATTCATGAATTTGATTCGGGACAAGACGCAGTCTTCATCCATTCTCCCAACGAAAACCGAGACAATTTCCCTGTCATATTTAACCATGTAAAATGGGGTTGTCCTGTTCCTTCTTTTCTTCATGGTATATTCGACCTAGAGCTATACAATCTTGGATTTGCCGAATCAGACTATGACAATGAAAAGATATATTTTCTTTATTTAAAGAATGGCGGAAAGCCTTTATTGTAAAAAACAAAACGAGACATTGATTAACTGATGTCTCGTTTATCTTTTATAAACTACGATGAAGTTATCGTTAGGGTGACTTTGAGAATACTTGTTAAGTAATGTCTCTAGTATTTTCGCTTCTTCCGAAAAACGATTCTCTAAGACTCCCCATTGTGTAAAAGTCAATTTTCTAGGCATCTTTACAAGGCCAGTAATCGCATCCCAAAACGCATTCCAATTCATACCGTAAAAGTCAGGGAAATCCAACCCATTCTTCAACATTAGTTGAAGATCCGATATAGCAAAAACTTTAGAAACATCAATAATGACATGGTCTTTTCTCAGTTTAAGCTCAATTAGTGTTGGTTTATTCGGAACATAGTTAAGATCGAAGCATTCTGAATTTTTTCCGTTTTCCTTAAAGAATTCTTCAATTTCTGCTATTGAAGCATCTACATCTCCATAACCATCCAAAGCTACTTCAAGGTTACCTGTTATAACATATAAATAATCGTTCCATTTATGATGAGGATCAACGTGGTTCGACAATCGATATAGAAATTCACATGTCTCATGGAGGCTTAACTGTTTGTTTTTATAATTTTGATGGATCATCTCGACTATGATCTTAAGTGCTTCTTCTTGATCTATCCGATGACTTAACCTATGCAGCATCTCAGGAATATCCTCTACTTTTTTAACCATGGAAAGGTCAAATACGATTTCAGGAATGTCTGAACTTTCAAGGATAGTAATCACTTTATCAGCCCATGAAATGATGTACTCTTTCGTAAAGTAACCAATGGAAAAACCAATGTGGCATACTTTTGCTTCATACCCAATATTCAATTTTAATCACCACCAAATACTTAAATCTTACCTAGCCATTCAGTACAAACAGAGGTTGAAGCTTGTGAACGTCAAAAGTAGCAATGTTGAACAACTGCCCTTTCCATTCTGTGTTATAAACTTTGAATGCACCATTACTTATTAAATCTATAAATTTTTCCTTGGATAAACTAAGTTCTATACCATTCATGTACCCTTCACCATCTAAATCATTGCAATACTCCTGCTCACTCTCAATACCGACCACTAAATGATAGGGCTTGATCATTTGTTGCATACCCTCAAATAACCTACTTATTTCATTGTCAGTAATCAGTGGGATTTCGAGTAAACTTGGATCGATGTATTTACTTATTTTGTTTTCTTTGGCATCTATGTATGACATAAAATCAGTACTTGGTGGTTGTAAGTATACATATCCCATACTACAAAAAACATCACATGTGATGATAATAATAAACACTCCTAATCAAGGTAATGGTTTATTCTGTCTGACCTTTTACCGCCGCAACCGCTTCAAGTTCCACCAACTGATTCGGATATCCCAGTACCGTAACTCCAGATAGGGTGCTTGGGACGTCATGGTCACCAAACTCTTTTCTAATTGCCTTCCATGCGGTAACCAAATCGGACCGATCTTGAGAGGCTACGAGAACCCTCGTATATACTACATCATTCAGAGAAGCTCCACACTCCTTCAATGCTTCCTTGAGATTCTCTACACAAAGATATGCCTGACGCTCATAATCATTTACATCAAGTACTTCTCCGTCTTGATTAAGAGGACAGGCTCCAGCCATAAACAGTAAATCCAAGCCAGCAGGTACTCTACTTGCGTAGGCATAGTCAACGTCAGCTAAATTGGTAGAACGGATTAATGATATTTTCTTGTTCATTTTCGAATCATTCCTTTCAAAAAGTCGAAATACCTAATTATCCTTCTTTTGCATGTTCATCGATGGTTTCACGATGGCTAGCGAACGAAGGGTTCAATCATTCAGCGTGTTTGAGCTAGACTACTCATAGTACTGTGGTAAAATAATCCATGAATTCATATAACCAATGGTAAGGGGTTTTTGTATGAATAAAATTTTACTAGGAATTGGGTTTTTAATGTATTTACTACTTCCAGCACTAGCACAAATAGATAATGGAGCTACTATGAATGCTGTTGGCAAATACAAACCCCTAGAGTCTCAAAAGAACGCTCTACAATACCTTAGCTATATTTCTGAACATATCCATGAAGGTACTTTGGGCAGTGATATTCCTCTAAACATGACAAAGGAAGATGTGCAAAATAAATATGGTATAAAAGACGAGGAGATTACCTCAGCAACTTGGAATACTAGTTATTTCGATCGCAACGGATATCGATATTACCTTCAGAAACATAAAGGGAAGCAACTTCTTTTAACCATATCCGTTCAATTTGAACCTTTAACAAAAGAACAGATTTTTGAAATCTTCGGAAACAAGCCGTACTTAAACAGTAACGCATTAAACCAAATGGTGTATAAATTTGATGATTACTCGATAATGATTACTAACACCGACCCAAAAATCCGTGGTGTCTATAATCTTATTTTATTGTCGTCGGGTCCACCGAAGGAAAATTAAAGAGCAACATTTTGTTTCCCCCGTCCCAAAATGATATAATTTTCGATTAGATAGACTTGGAACAGAGGTGAAAATGTGAAAAACATGCGTTGGATTGTAACACTATTGGTTTTGATGCTCTTCGTGGCAGCATGTGGTGCTGGTAATGAAGTGACAATTCCTACTTATAAGGTAATCAAGTCAAAAAAGACACCAGCCTCATACATTGTCATGGTACAAACTTCAGTGGGGATTTCCGAAGAGCAAGTCAAACTGGTTTCAAAAGAAGTGATTGAAAAACAGGAAAAAAAAGCAAAGAAATATACGATTGAGTTTTATGAAAGAGAAGCCGATATCGCAGCAGGACCAACGATTGCGGCAGCACAAGCCGAAGTAAAAGAGGGTGCAGCAGTTGACCCGCAAACAATAACCGTGAAAATGGTTCCAGACGACGAGCGAAAAGCCATACAAGAAATGGTCGATCAAAAAAGGGTAACAAAATAGTGAATCGCCCCCTTCTGCATCAGGCAGGAGGGATTTTTTTATGGATTCCATCTTCCCATTACAATTGTATTGTAGTAATTACCGTCTGATAGAATTTTGTCATTTTTCAAGATACCTTCTAATTCGAAGCCCAGCTTTTTATAAAGACTGACGGCATTTTCATTCGTCTCTAACACATTCAACGTGATTTTTTTAATCCCATTGGTATCAGCCCAAACAATTGATTCTTTTAAGAGATTTTTCCCAATCCCGTATCCCCAAAAATCTTTTAATACACAAACTCCGAATTCTACTTTATGAGTCCTTCACATCTGGAAAACCCCACAATTCGATCTTGAACGACCGCTACTAAAAACAAGGTCCTGCTATTTTGGGTATCTGCTTTGATCAGTTGTTCAAAACCGAGGGCATCAATGAACCCCTCACCCTTTTCTCTGTCCAGATTTTCAGTCTCTCCATCAATTTGCAATCGTAGGTCAGACAGCTCTTTCGCATCGCTTTCGACAGCAGATCGCACAGTATAATTCAGCCTATTTACACAAAATTCTTGTTTGTTAACGATCATGCTATACCCCATTCATATGTAAATGTGTCATATTCTTTTGTTTTACGCTTTTTTGAAATATTGTATAAATATAGTATAGTTCATAATACCTTTTTAAAGGAAGTAAACTACAAGGGGAGCTTTCCCTTTGAGGGAGTTAGCAACCAGGAAGAGGCCGAGCAATATGTGAAAGAGCATCGTCTGGTCAACTGATCTATAGATTCCTGAACCGGATGTTGCTGAGTAGCGATGACTATTCTATCGGCTTGGAGCTGTTTTTTATTTTCAACTTAAACTCCACGAAATACCGAATGTATAAATAATTACGGCTGAACATATTTCATTTCCAACGACATATGAAGCAGGTTTTCGAGATATCTGGGGAACATGAAAATAGGAAGGACAACCAGACACGTACAGGAACTGCGTGTCTGGTTGTCCTCTGGAACACTTTCTTACAATATCAACTTACGATTGTCCTGTTTCCGTAGAGCTTCTGGTATATAAACACAGAATGGCTCACTTTGCAAATAGTCTCCTGTCATGGCGAAGGTTCTGGAACGAGACCCTCCACAAACATATCGAAACTCGCATACACCGCATTTTCCTTTATATAAGTCAGGGTTGCGTATTTCTTTTAGAATGGGTGACTCTCGGTAAATTTCTTGCAATGGGGTTTCCCGGACGTTCCCTAATTTGATAGGCAAAAGTCCGCTTGGAAAAACATCGCCAGTATGTGAAATAAAGATAAACCCGTTTCCGTCATTTACTCCTTTTGGTGCTCGTTTCAGGCCGTCAATGAGAGATGCCTTATCCCTCGTCAATGTATCTTCATAGTATATTTCGCCTTGATCAACCTTGTGTTCTCGTACCTTTTGCTGTAGTACGACTCGTCGATAATGCTGTGCTGCGGTTGTTTTAATATCGTATGGTGCAGTCTTGCTTAATTCATATAGCCAGATAAACAGCTTTTCATGTTCAGCAGGGGTAAGACAATCCTTGGCTTGACCTCTTCCCGTCGGAACGAGGAGAAATATATACCACATGACCGCATTCAAGTCTTTTACTAACTCGGCCATTTGTTCAAGTTGATCATAATTAAAACGTGAGATCACTGTGTTAATCTGTAGCGGCATCTCCAGTTCATTCAAGTAGCGAATTTTTTCAAGCGTTAAGTCAAAAAGTCCTGGAGTACCTCTAAAATAATCGTGGATTTCTGGATTGGGTCCGTCGAGACTAAACCCCCAACGGGATAGACCTACAGCTTTTGCCCGCTCCATTCGCTCCTTTGTGACCTCTGGAGTTGCACTTGGTGTCATGGATACACGCATACCTTTCTTAACAGCATAATCAGCTAAATCAAAAAGGTCTTCCCTCATCATGCAGTCTCCGCCAGTAAAAACAAACATTGGATTATTCATTTCATAAATTTGATCAATTAGTTTAATGCCTTCTTCATGACTTAATTCATTAGGATCTGGCGTAAGCTGAGCATCCGCCCGGCAGTGAAGGCACTTCAGTTGACAGGCTCTTGTCACCTCCCAAATAACGATAAACGGATTTTCATTATAATCGATTACACTTCCAGATACATTTCCTATTGGATGTCGACTACTCTGCATTTCCATCACCAAACTTTTCATTATTTATATCTCAAGCAAATGTTAAGTATGAGATTATTAGATTATAAATAGAATTGTTTCTTGGTTGAGGAATGATTGTTACAGTAAATCTACAAATTAATGATAAATAAGAAAAGCTGGAATTCCTTAAAGTAAAAAACAATGTAAAAAGCCCCTTCCAACGAGTTTGACTCGCTAAAAGAGGCTGGGATTTTGACCTTACCTTAGCAGCCGCACGCAGGAGCAGCCACACGAAGGAACAGAATGTTGTTCTCCAAATGGATATGCTGGAACAAATCGGACTCCAATTCAACAAGCTTTTGGAAAGTAAGTGTATACGTACGGCAAGCACCTTCTGGAAGTTGATAGTCGTTTGTAATCGCACGCATCTCTCTCAAGATGTCACCAGCGCCTGTATGCTCGCTCTCGATCTCGTCCAATTGTGCTGCAGCTTTGGCACGAACTTCTTCAGAAGGGTTTTGTTCATACTCGCGGATAAGTGGGAACAAAATCGTCTCTTCTTTGATCAAGTGTTGATCAAGTTCCATTTTCAAGTTGTGGAACAAGCGGTGAAGCTGCGCCAATTCCTCGTGAGCCGGACCATGTACACGAAGAATTTTCGTTACGAACTCGCTTAGAAGTGGTAATTCTTGATTGAGATAAGCATGGTGCGTGTTCACGATATGGTCGATCAACTCAGCGGAAGAAGCTTCACGCCAGTCACGGCTGCTGCTAAACATGTCAACCACTTTATCATACGCTTGGTTCAATTTCGCAAGCAGTTCTTCCTCGTTGATGTTTTGCTGTTTGAGTGCCAGAGAAAGAGAACGGTTACCGCCGCAGCAGAAATCGATGCTATATTCTTTGAAGATGTTGCTTGCTCCCGGGAATCTCGCAACGACTTCACCAATTTTATCAGAACCAGTAAAAGTTACAGACATTTTCACTACCTCCTTTGATACTTGCATTATAACGTGGAGAGAACGCGAAAAGTGTGATGTAGATTATACTTTACGAAAGAACTTTTGGATTTACGACATGCTTCGGTGTCTGGCCCAAGACTGCTCGCAGGAGGTTATCGGCAGCAAGTGTTGCCATGCCTACCCTTGTTGCGATACTGGCACTGCCGATATGCGGAAGCGTCACCACATTGGGCAATGTAAGCAAAGGATGATCGAGTGATACTGGTTCCACTTCAAAGACATCCAGTCCTGCCGCCCAGATACGCTTGGTTACCAGTGCATCATACAGCGCCTGTTCGTCAACGATCCCGCCACGAGCCGTATTGATCAGGATACCCGTTTTTTTCATCAGATCAAGTTCCCGCTCCCCAATCAGGTGATGGGTCTCTGGTGTATAGGGTGCCATGATCACAACATAATCAGAGGTACGCAAAAGCTCATCCATATCGGAATAAATGATTCCCAAACGCTCTTCTGCTTCCGGTTTTTGTGACCGGTTGTGATACAGCACTTTCATATCGAAGCCCTTTGCTCGTTTCGCGATGGCTTCCCCAATTCTCCCCAAGCCGATAATTCCCATTGTAGCTCCATACACATCCTGCCCTGCCAGCATCATCGGCGACCATGTCTTCCATTCACCCGCCCGCAGTACATACGATGCTTCCATTAGTCGCCTTGCAGTCGCCATTAACAAAGCAAATGTCAGATCAGCCGTCGTCTCCGTGAGAACATCCGGTGTGTTTGTGACGATAATTCCCCGCTCCGTCGCTGATTGCACGTCAATATTATTGTATCCCACTGCCATATTACTGATTGCCTTGAGCTTCTTGGCACGCTCCAATAAAGGGGCATCGATTTTTTCGGTAAGCAAGGTGTAAAGACCGTCAGCATTCTCTATCTCTCGCTCAAGCACATCTCGTGGAACGGGAACATCTTCTTCGTCCCATAAAGATACTTCACACTGCTCACGCAACAAACAAAGTGCTTGTTCAGGAATCCTTCTTGTTACGAAAATCCGTGGTTTCATCGTCTCTCTCCTCTTTCTCTCGGTACGTATGTAAATTCTATTGGTTTCCCGTAATGGTTGCGTTAATTAGCCGGGCTATATTGTGAGCAGCGTCAAAAATGTAGGTCGCACCGTTTGCCATCGATTCATCCAGGCTGACAGGACCCGGAGCAATTGAGTGAATGCTGACAAAGACCTCGTGAAGCTGCTCGGCTCCCTTCCCTAAAGAACCCGATAAAAGAATTGTGTGCTTGCCGTGTTGCTTTGCCAGCTTGCCGATATAGAAAGGAACCTTGCCAAAAGCCGTCTGATAATCGCTTTGTCCCTCTCCTGTCAGTACCCAGTCACACTGTTTGAGCTTCTCTTCCAGTTCAACTGCCTCTGCTACGATCTGTGCTCCCGGTAAAAGCTCTGCTCCCAATGTCAGGAAAGCAAATCCTAACCCGCCTGCTGCACCTGCTCCGGGATGCTCACTACATTTCTGCTGCAAATGAGCATGGATCAGTTCACTATAGCTTTGCAAGGCTTCATCCATCTGCACAACTTGCTCTGGAGTAGCCCCTTTTTGCGGAGCGAATACATACGACGCGCCTTGCTTCCCGCACAGTGGATTCGTCACATCGGTAGCAACCTGAATTCGACAGTCTCGCAAGCGGACATCCATTGTCGAGTAATCTACTTTCTTCACTTTTCCTACCGATGCACCTATTGGTGGTACAACTTGTCCCTCATGATCGAGAAAGGTTACACCCAATGCCTGTAGCATCCCCAGCCCGCCATCATTTGTCGCACTTCCGCCAAGACCGATAATAAACTGACGATGCCCCTGATCAAGGGCATGCAAAATAACTTCTCCGATCCCCTTTGTAGAAGTATTCATCGGATTTCGCTCTGATTTCGGCACCATCGGCAAACCTGCCACTGCGGCAATTTCGATCACGACAATCTGATCATGTCCCAAAACACCATAGTTGGTCGGCACCAAATCAAGAAGTGGCCCTGTTGCATTCAATTCAACCTTGTGCCCATCCGTACCAAACAGCAGGGCATCCAGCGTCCCTTCGCCACCGTCCGCCATTGGGATTACATCGATTTGAGCGGAGGGAAACACTTGAAGGAATGCCTCTTTTATTTTTGTCCCAACCTCAATGGAAGTTACGCTTCCCTTGAAAGAATCCGGAGCAACGACAATATACATACCAAAAACTCCTTCATGATGCGTTTCATTATATAAAAAATAATAGCAGAAGATGATCCAAACAGCAGTAAGAGGCTAGATTGAAAAATTTTTCCTGATTGTTGTAAGATTTACCAAGAATATGGAGTATGTAACGGTGAAGATATCTTCAAAACGAATGAGGAGGAATTCGATGAGTGACGATCTAATGTGGGTGAATCAGGTCTTGCAAGGCAACAAGCAGGCTTACGCTCACCTCATCAATAAATACAAAGACAAGATTTATTATTTGCTTGTTCGCATGGGAGAGCCACCGCAAGATGCACAGGACGTAGCACAAGAATGCTTCATCAAAGCGTACCATTACTTGCACAGCTATGATCAGAGCCGGAAATTCTCTTCCTGGTTGTATCGCATCGCCATTAATCACTGTCTCGATTTGAAACGAAGAAAATCGAAAACGGTGAATCTTCATATCGAGCTTGAAGAAAATACGATAGCTGAAACCAAAAGTCCGGAGACAATCTACTTAACAAATGAGTCAAAAACGGAATTATCCGTTCTGGTAAACTCTCTTCCTGAGAATTATCGACTGGTTTTGCTCCTACGCTACATTGATGATCTTACCTATAAAGAAATAAGTGAGATATGTAAACTCTCCGTAAATACTGTGCAAGTCCGTTTGCATCGTGCGAAACAAATGCTTCGAGAACACTTTCAAACAACGAAGAAAGGCGGCGAATTGCGATGAATTGTGTTTCAGTTGAAAAACAAGCAGAACAATACGTTCATAACGAACTTACCCCTGACGAACGAAATGCCTTTGAATCACATGTAAACAGTTGCCCTTCGTGCCAACACTTAATCTCAATGATCCTTGAAGAAAACAAAACACTGACTGAAACACTTTATTTCAATCAATCAGCTCTTCCTGTCGGTTTTACCGAAAATATTCTGGACCAGCTTACCCCGTATCCAGTTCAAGGATCGTTTAGCCAGATGCCACCAGCTGCTCAACACAAAAAGCAAAAAACGATGCGAAATCTTTTTGTTTCCGCCGCTGCAGCCCTGTTACTGGTCTTTACAACATCTGCCTTTATCTCTCCTACCTTTGCAGCTTTCCTCTCGTCTTTCATCACGAGGGTTGGTGGCGAGCTTGGATTGAAAACAGCGGCAGAACAAGGCTATTCAAATGAGGTCAATAAAGTCGTCAGTGACAAAGGCATTTCCCTTCATGTCAGGGAAATCATAGCCGATCCCAATCGTTTGGTTGTTACTTATTTATTGAAGGACAAAGATGGGAAGAATATGGAAGATTTGGCCATCCCACGTTCCCCTGCGAACAAGATATATGTAACCGATCAGGCTGGGAATATAATTACAGAAAGCCATAATTTTTCTCGCGGAGCAGACTATGCAGATTTAACATTTGCCCTAACCAATCCACCGAACAACCTGGTCGTTCATCTCAATATTACAGAGCTTAACGAGAGGAACCCGGTTAAAGGCACCTGGAAGCTGGATGCGCAGGTGGATATATCGAAAAGCATCGCTGCAACCAACCGTCAACCAATTCAGGCTGTCTATACTTCTCCATCGGGAATTGCTTTTACTCTTGAAAATGTAACGTATACGCCAAGTGCTACCCGTCTAGATATTCTTACCCGAGAAACACCTGCTGAAAAAGAGCGAGTCAGAAAAATGGCTGCAAAAGTTACGGGAAAGGCTGATGAGGTAAGCATTGGAGGATATTCCTTTGATTATCGAATTGTCAACAAACAGGGAGAAACTGTTGCTGGATCAGAGCCGTTTAAAGGTACACGGACGATCTACTTCAGACAAGGTCCCCCAAGTGAAATCGGGACCGCTAGTTGGCATGGTGCCTATTCAACTTCGTCTCAACCGGAAGAACTGTTCTTTGTTCTCGATGCTGTCCAGGTTACAGAAGCATCCAACTTCGCAATTCAGTTCTCTCCAAATGAAATAAATAAGCGCCCAGTCACTCTCAAGAATGAGGAAGACGGCGGCACTTATACAATTAAGAATGTAAGTACGCGTACTGATCCCGTTTCAAATGAAAAACTGACGATCATTCTAATAGAAGGACAGCTTTTGGAGTCGGAATTCCCGAACTGGAATCTTACTGATGAGAATGGGAAGCGCTACGAGACTGAAATTGACTTCGAGAACGTATTTACAGAAGGAAATGAATCTCAAACAAAGTTGGTCGAGCCTCTGATTGTTAAAGGCTTACCTGATCATCCTGGTGAGCTAACTCTTTCCATGCAGACGATTCAGAAACGGTACACGAATGAAAACTGGAAGGTCCCCATTCCTCCGAACACGGTAATCAATCCGCCAGCGTCTAAATAAGACGATGTACTCATGGCATGCTTCACATTAAAGCCCGGAAGATCTCTCTTCCGGGCATTTTACCATTCTATCTGATCAAATCAGGAAAAACTCATGGTATAACGCAATTACGGCACTATCGGCATCCTCTGCTTTCACACCGAACATCATGCTTACCTCAGATGAGCCTTGGTTGATCATCTCCAGGTTGACACTCGCTTGTGCCAGAGCAGTCGTCGCACGGGACGAGATACCAATGGATCTTCTCATCCCCTCCCCAACGATCATGACCAGTGCCAAATCGTGCTGGATCGAGACATCATCAACCTGCAGCTCTTCTTTCATCCGACTGAGGACACGAGCTTCTTTTTCTGCATCCAGTTGGTTTTCTCGCAGGATGACCGAAATGTTATCGATTCCTGACGGTGTATGCTCGTAGGACAATCCTTCGTCCTCAATAATCTGAAGAAGTCGGCGGCCAAAGCCAATTTCACGGTTCATTAAATACTTGCTGACATAGATGCTGCAAAAACCGGCATCACTGGCAATACCCGCAATCGGATTGTTCTGCGGATGACGTTCGGAGACAATCATTGTTCCCGGTGCGCTTGGGTTGTTGGTATTTTTGATGCAAACGGGAATTCCCGCTCGAAACGCAGGGAGCAGTGCTTCCTCGTGGAATACAGAAAAACCGGCATATGATAATTCTCGCATCTCACGGTACGTAATTTCATTGATTTTGCGTGGGTTAGCAATCAGGGTAGGATTCACCACAAAGACCGAATCTACGTCTGTGAAGTTCTCATACAAGTCCGCTTTGACGGCTGCTGCCAAAATAGAGCCGGTAATATCGGAACCTCCACGAGAAAAAGTAACGAGTGCACCCTTTGAAGAATAGCCAAAAAAACCGGGGAACACTACGATTCCAGAACGTTGCTTGAGTTCAGCAAGTCTTGCATAGGATTCCTCAAGGACTTGCGCATTTCCGAATTCGTCACTTACCAGAAGTCCCGCATCACGAGGATTTACATATTCAGCATCCAATCCCTTGCTTTGCAGATAGCAAGCCAACAGTTTTGCTGAGTTGTCTTCTCCTGCTGCTTTCATGGCGTCAAGGAATGCTTCCGGATTGGATACATCCATATTTAAAATAGCACGTAAATCGTTGGTGATGCGCTCCATTATTTCAAATGGCAGCCTCAGATCGTCAGCGATTTCCTGATAGCGGCCGATAATCCGTTGCAATTCCTGCTCTGCCTCTTGATCCACCAAATACTTGGTGGCACAGGCGATCAGCAGATCTGTAACTTTGGTATCTTCCTTGCTTCGTTTACCTGGAGCCGAAACGACAACAATTTTTCGGTTTTGATCCGCTTTGATAATTTCATACACTTTTTCAAACTGTGCTGCTGAAGCCATGGAAGTCCCGCCAAATTTACAAACGTTCACTTTGTATTATCCCCCTATCCACTCACGACGGACATTTGTTTTCTGTAGATGTGCATGACTATACTTTATCTTGTATTAGACCGATTGAAAAGAGAAAAATTATGTACTAGCTTAGACTTGTTTGGGCTTGTCTATAAAAAAAGCAATCACACGGTAGATTACCACCATGTGATTGCCTGCTTTTATCTGATATTAGTTTCTTACAGTTCCCAACATTACGTTCATATCTTCTTGTGCATTGCCAATCGGCTTCACGCTGAACAAGTCTTGCAGTACAGACAACACACCAGGCTGAATGAACTCAGGAAGTTTTGGACCGATGCGGATATCCTGAATACCAAGGCTGAACAATCCGAGCAGGATAGCAACAGCTTTTTGTTCGAACCAGGACAATACGATGCTTACAGGAAGTTCGTTAACACTGCATTCAAACGCTTCTGCCAATGCTGCTGCAATCTTGATGGTAGAAACGGAGTTGTTGCATTGTCCCAAATCGATGTAGCGAGGGATGTTGGTTCCTGGTACTGTACCGTAATCCACATCGTTGAAACGGAACTTACCACAGGATGTTGTCAAAATAACTGCTTCTGGTGGCAAGGAAGTTGCCAGCTCACGATAGTACTCTCCACCTTTACCAGGTGCGTCACAGCCTGCGATGACGAAGAAGCGCTTGATTTTGCCTGCTTTCACTGCATCAACGATTTCAGGTGCGATACCGAGCACTGTATTGTGGTGGAAGCCAGTAGACAAGGTTTGATCAGACTCCATATTGGCTTCTGGCAAGGAAAGTGTTTTTTCAATCAATGGCGTAAAGTCGTCATTTTCAATTTTGGTTACGCCCTCAAGACCAGTAATTTCATAAGAGAAGAAGCGATCTGCATACGTGCCTTTGATTGGCATAACACAGTTGGTAGTGGCAAGGATACCACCAGGGAACTCTTCGAACAGACGGCGTTGGTCGAACCACGCTTTACCGATATTGCCTTTCAAGTGCGGATATTTTTTCAATTCTGGATATCCATGAGCTGGCAGCATTTCGGAGTGTGTGTAGATGTTGATGCCTTTTCCTTCTGTTTGTTTCAACAGCTCTTCTAGTGCAAAAAGGTTGTGGCCCGTTACTACGATACATTTTCCTTCAATTTTGTTTTGGGACACTTTCACCGGCTGAGGTACACCAAAGCGATCCGTATGAGCTTTATCGAGAAGCTCCATCACTTTGATTGCTGCTTTTCCCACTTTCATCGCCATCTCGAGATGTTCTTGAAGATTGAAGTTATGGTTTGTCAACGTGAAGTAGAGAGCTTCCTGAGTGATACCGTCTACCTCTGGATCGATGTATCCCAACTGACGTGCATGAGTAGCATAGGCAGCGATTCCTTTTAGTCCAAAAATAATTGTATCTTGAATACTTGCGAGGTCCTCGTTCTTACCACAGACCCCCATCACCGTACAGCCGCCAGTAGGCGTTTGTTCACATTGATAACAGAACATATCTATTTCCCTCCATTGTTAATTTTCTTAGCAGTTCATCTTGTGATACACAGATCATAAACGATGAGACAACTCTCCCTTGTGACGGGACTCACAGCAGATTGATTGTTCATAAATCTGTGACATTATTCACAAATCATTCCACTTAAGAAAGTGTAAGCGATTTCAGTATTATCAAGATTTTTCACTTATCATCCTTATCTAAATGTTCGGAAATTCATCTTTGCATAGTATTAACTACATGATGAAAACCCGAACATTCCTCTGGAAGAATTAAGAAAGAAACGATCAGACGGAATAAAACGTCTCACTTATAAGGCAGAAAAAAAGGGGGGGATTTCTATGTTTCAAAACTCAATGAAGGCCTTTATGTACCATGTTCTAGCTTGTATTGCTTCTTTTCTGATGCTACAAGCCTTTTCCCCATACGAGCACCCATTGTCAATCGGCATGTATGCCTACTTATTTGCTGTTCTTCTACTTGTTGTTGTCTATTATATAAAGGCAGGCACAAAGCTCAACCGATTGGCCTCACCTAGTCATGACTGGCTTTCTGTCGCCACAGTTGCAGTACCTGGATTGATCATGTGGTCTTCTATGTCCTTCTTATCCGGTGAAGGGCAATCCGATTGGGTCTTTTTCTCTCTGTACTACTTGTCCATTCGACCGTTGGGCGAGATGCTTTCAATCAACAGCCATTCAGTACAGCTCATTTTTAACTTCATCGTTTGTTTTCTCCCATCGCTACTCTTGGGAATTGGACTCAAGATTACTCGAAAAAAAAGATAATAAAACGCCTTCGTTCCAAGATGAACGAAGGCGTTTTTCAATTGAGTTTTGTTGTTAATAGAGATGCTTTTTCTCAATCTTAAAGATTTCTCCTTGAAGTCGTGCTTTAATCTCTACTAATTGTCCAACAGAATAGGTGCTAGCATTAGAGGTTAAAATCAAAACTTCCTTCCCTAATTGGTAAATAAAGCAAGAAAGTGATGAATCATTAAAGATTTTTGTTATTTCACCACTGACTAAAATAACTGATTTTACTTCATGATGAAGGTATTCATACTTATTCTTGTTTTGCTTTACAACATTGAGTTCTTCTGGCTCCTCTATGTAAAGACAAATGCTCGTACGATCACCTTCTTGAAGTATTCTAGACTTTTCGTTTGACTCTGGCTGAAGGAACTCTGAATGTTCTATGTAGTGGAAGAAGATATCGGTTCTGACCTCGTTTACTTTTATTTTGACTTCACGGCCATAACCAGATCCAGATACGTGATCGATTGTGCATTCGAATATATCTCTTACTTTCCGATGCTCTTCTATCTCTTTGATGGCACGATCTAACCAGTCTTCGTACCAAGAAAGAAAACTGTTCGCCACTCTTCCCATCCCATACCCATCGCAACGTGCATCATACCATACCTTCCCTTTTTCAGGACCAGATATGACCAGGATATGATATACTCCACAGCCATGGTCACAAAGCGTAATCGTCCCTTGCCGATCGTTTTCTCGAAGATCTTCTTCATCGTCGTGATTCTTCCAATCAGAAGTATATGGAAATGGTTTAGCTAAAGATTCATGGCTAATCGGTTCATCGGTAACATCGTTATACTCAACAAGTGGGATCAGTCCGTAAGAAGGACCTGCCCCGCCGTTTCCAACATTCATGAGGAAGTCTCTATAATCTTCGGGCAAGCTGATTGCATATTTATTTTCAAATAATTGTATTTCTTCTTTCGTAAGTACCGGATTGAACTGATATCTATGCCGCTTTGAATAAAACACTTTATACCTAGCGTCAAGTTCTTTGAGATAGTCCAATTTCTGTCTAATCTGATCAAATCGGTTCATTTTCTACCCCTCTTTACTGGGAGACTTTTACTATTATGGCAAGTATAACAGATCAGAAAATAAAAAAAAGGCCACCTTCATTCATGATGAACAAGGATGGCTTTCATTTGAGTGTTACTATATTCTCCGATCTATCTTACTGCTTCTTCACTAACTGCTGTGCCAACAGGTCAACGATATGCACAGCTTCCATCTTGCCTTCCAGACCCGCACGATGGATACCCAGCTTCATCTGCAAGAGACAACCAGGGTTTGCCGTAACGAGGATGTCTGCTTGCGTCTGTTCCACATGCTCCATCTTCTCTTCCAGGATCTGACCAGACATTTCTGGCTGTACTACGTTGTAAATACCCGCAGAACCACAGCATCTGTCTGCTTCGAACAATTCCACGAATTTGGCATCAGGAATCGATTGAAGTAACTGACGAGGCGGAGTGATTACTTTCATACCATTGCGCAAGTGGCAGGAATCCTGATAAGTGATGCGCTTGTTCAGTGGCTTCCACTCCAGATTTTCACTGAGTTCAACGAGCACGTCGCTGATATCACGAACCCGCTTCGCGAACCATTTGGAATCTTCCTTCCACTCTGGATCATCTTTCAGCAGGTGATCATACTCTTGCAGCATGGCACCGCAACCACCACCGTTGGAAATGATCAGGTCTACATCTGCATCTTTGAACACTTTAATATTTTTCTTCGCCAGTTCACGGGCAATCGCACGCTCACCACTATGAGCATGCAACGCACCACAGCAGTTCTGGTCTGCTGGAATTAACACTTCGCAACCAGCATGAGTCAACAATTCAACGGTGTTTACATTCGTGCCATGGAACAAGACGTCCATGATACACCCGTGGAACATACCTACTTTTACCTTTGTTTTTCCCTTGGCAGGAACATGCGTGCCAAGTAATTCAACAAGGCCAACATTTGTAGCTTCTGGCAAGATTTCTTCCATCTCGGCCATGTGTTTCGGCAAGATTTTCATGATACCCGTCCCACGAACAATCTTTCCAATACCCGACTTTTGATAGAAACGCAGCAGTTTTCCCAGTTTATAAAGACGTTTTTGGTGTGGAAAAACGTGTTTGAATGCTGTTGTACGAATGAACCTGATCCATGCAGGATACTTGTTGGTTTCTTTGGCATGGTCTTCGATTGCTTCGCGTGCTTGCTCGATTAACTGACCATAATGCACCCCGGCAGGACATGCTGGCTCACAAGCACGGCAGCCTAAGCAAAGGTTCATTTGATCAATAAAGTCTTGATCCGGCTCATAGATTCCGTCCACTGTTGCTTTCATCAACGCAATACGGCCACGTGGAGAAGCACCCTCGAAGCCCGTTTCACGGAACGTAGGACATGCAGGTTGACAGAAACCGCATCGCATGCAGTTAGACAATTCCTCGTAATCGAGGGTCATCTTGAGTTTATTTTGCAGCATTGTCTATCACCACTCTTTTACGTGATTGTCTAGCGAACATTTTGTCAGGGTTTAAGAGGTTATCAGGATCGAATGCTGCCTTGATATTTTTCATCAATTGAATGCCTGCTTCGCCAAGCTTCCACTCCAGGTAAGGTGCTTTCACTGTACCGATTCCATGCTCTCCAGTGATCGTACCGCCAAGGCTGATGGCTGCAGCAAACACTTCTTCAAACGCTTGCTCTACACGCTCTACTTCTTCGTGAATGCGGGAGTCTGTCATACAAGTTGGATGTAAATTACCGTCCCCAGCATGGCCAAATGTGCAAATCTCAACATTGTATTTCTTTGCAATCTCCTGAATTGCTTCAACCATTGGGGCAACAGATGCACGAGGCACAGTGGCGTCTTCCAGGATGGTTGTAGGACGCAAACGAGAAAGCGCTGCCAATGCACTGCGTCTAGCAATCATTACTTCTGCTGCCTCTTTTTCAGAGTTTGCCACTTTCACTTCAATGGCAAAGTTTTTCTTACAGATTTCCGCCATTTTTTCCATGTCGCGATCTACTGTTTCTTTATCTCCATCTTGCCCGATCACAAGGATAGCACCTACATCAGGCAGGCCAATTTTTTTGAAATCCTCAACCACACGGATGGTTCCACGGTCCATGAACTCCAATGTTGCTGGAATGATTTTCGCTTCGATAATGTCAGAAACCGTTTTCGCGGAATGAGTCAATTCGTCGAACATCGCTAACATGACACGATTGCTCGCAGGTTTCGGAATGAGCTTCAGAATAGCTTCAGTAATGATGGCAAGCGTACCTTCTGAACCAACAAGAAGTTTTGTTACGTCATAGCCTGCTACGTCTTTCATCAGCTTGCCGCCAGTGCGAATGATATCCCCATTCGGCAGAACCGCTTCCAGTCCAATGACGTAGTCTTTGGTTGTGCCGTATTTCAGTCCACGCAGACCACCGGAACCAAGTGCGATATTTCCCCCGATTGTAGAGACAACCATGCTGGATGGATCTGGTGGATAGAACAGGCCAATCGCTTCAACCGCATCGTGGATCGCTTTGGTTTTTACTCCTGTTTGCACAGTAACAGTGAGGTTCGCCTCATCGATTTCCAAAATCTTGTTAAAGCGATGCATGGACAGTACGATTCCGCCTTTATCAGGCACAGTACCACCACAGAGGTTGGAAGCAGCTCCACGAGTGATTACCGGAATTTTGTAGCGAGTGGCTACTTTCATTACACGGCTGATCTCTTCTGTGTTAGCAGGGATCACCACAATGTCAGGCAAGGATTGTTTCATTGGGGTAGCATCATATGAATAAGCAACAAGTGCTTCTGGTGTATCCAAACAGTAAGAATCACCTACGATTGACGCTAATTCTTGACGAATTTTTGGGTCTAAAGCCATCTTAGTCTCTCCCTTCAAATTGAGCGCACACTTAGTCTTCGAAATATCTGGTCATCAGATGTCTATGTTTAAATTATGTAAGAAACTCGTCCCTAGGTCAATGCGGAATTTTTTCTTCTGAGAAAAAAAGCTGCCAGAAGCAGTTCTGACAGCTTTCAAATACTTATTCACTTGATTTATTCACGAACGGGGACAACCGCAATAATATTTTCATGGTCGTTCGCTTCATCTTCTTTTAACAACTCGTCCAATTCATCTTCTTCGATCAGCTCTTCGAGTGTATCGATGTATTCATCGTTAAAGAAGACGAGGATTTGATCCATTGGAACCGTTTCAGTCAGTTCTTTAAACAGTTTGCTGTCATCCGCCAGTAGTTCCTTGAATGTGTATCGTTTCATCTCAGGAACAATTACTTCAGTCTCTGCTGACAGTTCACCTGGTAAATCAACTTGCCACTTGAGTGTATAGGTACCTTTTGCTGCATCTGCCGGAAGCTGAATGGATCCCTCATACCAGTTATCGCTCTCTTTGCTTTCTGCCAGGATCTTACCGTCTTGCTCCAGTGTGAGCACAGGCATAATATCCTGGGATGAAATCGGTTCATATTCCCGCTTGCTTGCATCAAATGCATAGATAACAGATTTACCTTGTTTGTCCACTGTCAGCTTCAATGGCACTTGGATATCCTTTGCAGGGTTATCTGCCATGATTACCACTTCATTCAGGCGATTTTTGTAGCTGTCTTGGACAAGTACCTCAGCATGGATTGGTTTGCCCGGCAAAGCATTTTTCTCTTCCAGCTTAAGTCCAGCAGTCAGCTTGCTGTCAACTTTAAACTCGTATCCGTCTTTCACCTTGCGTGGCTTGGCATCATAGAACAGACCTGTCGTCATTCCGTCTTCACTTTGCATTTTGGCCAAACGGAATTGGAAGTTTTCTTTCGGCAAGTACAGGGTGTCACTCGAAGTTAATTCAAATACTACGTAGGAGTATTCTTCGTAATCATCTTCGTCTTCCTCTTCCTCAGACAAGACTCCGAGCATCCACTGGATATTCTCTTTTCCTTTGCTTGCGATCGTTACTTTATCCATTGCGGAGAAATCAGGCTTCACTTCGATCTCCACTTTCGGCTTATCTATCACCATATCTGTGCGATAGATAAACTGTTGTTCTCCCAACTTCTTGATCGCAGTAAGTTGATAGGTTCCTGGATCGATCCAAGCTTCTGGCGCAATGCCATTTTCGTAATCGTAGACCGGTAAATGATACTCACCTTTCGCCACTGTTAAATACAGATCATCATCGGTAGGGAGTTTTACTTTTGATGGCTTGGTACTCTTTTGAGATAAATCCAGTGTAAAACGATTGGAAGGAACTGTAATACTTCTCTCCACCATAAACGGTGTATTGTCTTTGAGAGTTCCATTCACATGGAATGTGTACTTCTCACCGACCTTCAAGTCGTCCAGATTGAATGAAGCCTCTTCGTAATCTGTCTCGTCATCCCAATGGTAATAATAATCGCTACTTACAACTTTTTGTTCACTGTCTAATACATATACATCAGCCATTTGGACAGGCTGGCGGTCAGGAGAGACGAGAGCAACCTGTGTTTGCGCTGTGCTTCCTTCCAGCTCAAGCTTTAGCTCTTTGACTGTCTTGCGTGGCTCTTTCATTTGCAACGGTACTTTTGTGAAGTCAACGTCGATCTTGTATTTTCCTGCAGTGATATTGTAGTTGGACGGAATCTCAAAATAGCGGAAACCCGCTTCCTGCCACACTTCCTGGCCTTGCTCGTTTGTCATGATGATGGTCGGTTCTGCCTCTTCGAATTCTTCCTCATCATCCTCGCTCGGAGCAATTACAGCGTGGTCTTTTGCGATGAATCGTGTCTTTTCGTCCTTCTGTTCTTTCACCAATATCGCATTTTGCTGCAACTCTTTAAAAACATCAGCAGGAATATTTTCAACATATCTTAGTTCGAAGTTATTTCCAAATGAAACAATGAACGGTAAACGCAAGAAATCTCCTGGATGGTAGATTCTTTCTTCATCCTTCGAATCGTCTTCTGTCCCCTCATCGTCTTCATAATCCTCATCATCTTCATCTTCAACCAGCTTGATCTCAGGGTTCGATGGAATGACGAGCTTCTGATCTTTCGTTACGTCGAGTTCTTCATCCGTTCTCAGAGAATAGAACCAGATCATGTCATCTTTTTCTTGTTTGAGATCGATCCAGTAGTACTCAAGTACTTGAGGTGACATCAGAATGGATTTCCCATTACCAACATGCATGCCGTACGTATAGTAAGAGCCTGTCTCTGCGTAGAACTCGGCAGAGCTTGCCCATTTTGGCAGTGCAAAGGTCAGTTTTTTCGTCTTGGAGATATCGAATGCAACTGCTTTTGTCTCTTTTTCTACATGGATTGATTGCTGCAGCAAATAATTTTGCCCTTGCTCCCCATTGCGTACCGCAAATGCTGTGTAGTCTCCCGGCGGCAGATTTACTTTCACATTGCCTTTTTCATCCGCAGATGTACGAATCGTCAGGCGATCCACCTCTGCGCCATCGATCATCGGTGTGAAGTAAAAATCTGCATGATCCGTCTGATAAGCCATCTCATCCTTTGTTACCTGGACGGACACTTCCTGGGTTTGACTAAAATCGAGGGCAAGCGTCCCTGTATTTCCCTGGAGTGGTTGGTACGTAACGTATTCTTTTTCCAGATCAGAATCGTAGTATTCAACTACCAAAAGGTACTTTTCATTTTTAAGAATTACACCCGCAGGAATAATACCGATACCCTGACCGTTGGTATAAGAGCGCAGAACCGTTCTGTAGTAGCCCTTGCTGCCGTTTTCGTCATCATACTTGCTACCGTAATCCACGTAGCGAAGTACTTGGACAAAAGCACCTTGTGCAATTTTGCCATCCGGGCTTGTTACTTGCACTTTGATGCCTGCTGTGTCTTTATTATAAACTCTCAGTTGAAGTGTCTCCGCTTGTCCAATCACTTGACCACTCGCATCCAGTGTACGAATGGAGAGAAGCTGATTTCCGTCAGATACCTGCGCAGAATCCCACGCAAAATTAGCTTGATTGTTCACAACCGGATAACTTCCGAGAACTTTATTGCTGTTGGAAAGAAGCTGAACCTGTGTTGCTTGCGCAGCCTTCACCTTGATCTGGAAGTCTACCTTTCCGAATACTTGTGTGCCCTGGCTAGGTTTGACAATTTGCAGAGGTGCATTTTCACCATAGCTTAATGCCTGATTCACCTGCAATAAGCCATGCCCGGTACTCGCATCGAACCCAGGTTTGTCGATGTCTTTGGCTGTGTTCTCCAATGCCGTGCGAATTTGTTGCACATCCCAGTCAGGATGAGTCAACTTCACGAGAGCTGCAGCCCCTGCGACGAAAGGAGAAGCCATGGATGTTCCACTATAATACTCGTATTCACCGTCTGTAACTGTACTTAACACATCTTCGCCTGGTGCGATCAAATCAATCGGACTTCCAAAATTACTAAAATCCGATGTGTTCCCCTTGGAGTTACTCGATGCTACCGTTACTGGTTCAGGATAACCTGCCGGGAAATAGCCATCTGCATCATCACTTGAATTACCTGCAGCAACTACGACAACAACACCCTTATCCACTGCTTTTTGTATGGATTCCTGCATGAGTTTGCTGTATCCTTGACCGCCAAGACTCATGTTGATTACATCGGCGCCCAGTTCAACTGCTTTATCGATACCTTTCGCGATCGAAACAGTAGTACCGAAACCATTATCGTCCAAAACCTTGATTGGCAAAATGGAAATAGGAGCAGTACCTGTTACCCCTGCAACACCGATCTCATTGTTCGTCTGTGCTGCAATAATTCCAGATACATGCGTACCATGCCCGTGGACGTCATTTACATTTTGATTGTCGTCAATGGCATTGTAACCATTGTTCAGTACTCGTCCACCTAGATCAGGATGATTAACCGATACACCCGTATCGACAACGGCAACGACCACCTTGTCAAGCTTCGGTCCTTCCCAAAGTCCAAGTTTGTTCCAAGCAGCAGGTGCCTCTACTGCCGGGAGTCCCCACTGTTCCTTGTACCGTTCATCGTTAACCGGCGGTTGGTCATCTGATGCAGCCACACGATAGATGTAGTTTGGCTCCACATACTCAACATTCGGGTCCTTAGCAATTTCACTCGCGACCTCTGTGAGCGTATCGGCTGGTACTTTCACCAGCTCCATATCTGCCATTCTTTCTTTTACCTGAACCTGTTGAGAGTACTTGCTCTTACGAATTCCGATTGAGTCGTCCTTGTATTTAATGATCAGTTCACCTGTTACATAACTTTGTTGCTGTTGATTCAGCTTTTCAACAGCTTTGCTTTCCCATGCCGATGCTTTGGGCATGAAGCCTGTAAATAGCAGCGGTACAGACAAAGCCATAATCATGGATTTTTGCATCCATTTCATGTGTTGTACACTCCCTTTATATTTCTCTCTACTTTGATTTAATCTTCTTTTTGAATGGCTAATAGAACTTTCTCTTGTTCTAGGATGGAAGTGCATTCTTTTACAGGAATAGGTGGGCTGAATAGGTAACCTTGCATCGCATTACAGCGCTGAGAACGCAAGAATAGTGCTTGCTCCTCTGTTTCAATCCCTTCTGCTATCACTTTCAAATTCAGATTATGAGCGAGTGAGATGATTGCAGTTGCGATAGCAGCATCTTCCCGATTCGTGATCATATCCCGAATAAAGGACTGGTCAATTTTGAGACTGTCGATCGGAAAACGCTTCAGATAGCCCAAAGACGAGTAGCCTGTCCCAAAATCGTCAATGGAAATTCGAATTCCCATCTCTCGAATACGTCTCAGCATGGCAATATTTGTCTCAGAGTTTTGCATCAGCACGCTTTCTGTTATCTCCAGCTCAAGCCACTGCGGGTCCAAGCCTGATTCATCCAATGCTCGATGAATTGACTCTGCCAGATCTTTCTTGAGAAATTGACGAGGCGAGAGATTCACAGAAACAGGCATCCGAGGCATATCTGCATCATGCCAAGCTTTTAATTGAGAGCAAGCTGTGCGTAGCACCCAGTCCCCTAATGAAAGGATTAATCCCGTTTCTTCCGCCAATGGAATAAAAACAGCGGGAGAAATCATTCCCCTCTCTGGGTGATTCCAGCGAATTAATGCTTCTAGCCCCATCATGCGCCCCGTTGCCAGGTCTACCTGAGGCTGGTAATAAACTTCAAGTTCTTCTCTCTCAAGTGCCTTTCGGAGCTGATTCTCCAGTGTCAGTCTTTCAATCGATGGGATGTTCATGGCTGGGGCATAAAACTGATACCCATTACCCCCGTTTGTTTTTGCGTGATACATGGCTGTATTGGAATTGCGGACAATATCATCGACTGTTGTACCATCTGTTGGATAAATGCTGATGCCGATACTTGCCGTAATGAAAAATTCATGTCCTTCTAAATAAAAAGGCAAATGAAACAATTCAACAATTGTATCAGCCACTGTCTTCGCTTCCTCCACAGATGTATCGGAAAGAATAATGGTGAATTCGTCTGATGAGATACGGGCAACCAAATCCCGTTCCTTCAATGATTCGGAGATTCGTTTCCCTACATCTTTTAGCAGCAATTCACCTTTGGGATGCCCCAGCGCATCATTTACCAACTTAAATCGGTCCATGTCGAGAAATAGTACGGCAAACCCATCATTTCCCGACTTGGTAATCTCCTGTTCCAAACGTTCTCGAAATGCCATGCGGTTCGGCAAGTCAGTCAATGGATCGTAGTAAGCTAGATAATTTATTTTTTGTTCGTCCAGCTTGCGTTCTGTAATCTCCCTACCGATCCAGACAATTGCATGTACGTGACCACCTTCCTGAAGAATGGGAAACGCCTTGCTCTCAATGACTGTCCAATACCCCGCTGAATGTTGAAAGCGAAACTCTGTTATACTTTCTTTTCTTTGTTGTATTACCAGCTTCGTAAATTCTATTACCTTCTCCCTGTCTTCCGGGTGTATGTATTCTAAACTGTCAGTACCTTTATAATCGTTGGGAACGTAACCGAGAATCGTTCGATGAGATGGCGATGCATAGTGGATTTGTCCGTCCAAATTTACTATAGCGATCAAGTCTGTGGAGTGGTCAGCGATTAACCGGTTCACTGTATCGTTACCAAAATAGAAAAGAGAATGTATGTCTTTGACTTCCGCAAAACCGTTGATGCCAATGATTCTCTCCTTGTGATATAAAGGCACAAAAGCCAGAGAAAAAGGAATATGAATTCCTTTCTCATCTATTAGCTGAATCTCGATGTTTTGCTGTTCCCCATTTACAACTCGATGCAATATCTTTTGAAGCGCTTCTTTATGGTTTGGAGCAACGAGATCATACAAATTTACTCCAACCAGATCAATGCCAAGTAACGTGGAAAATTTGTGGCTCCACCCGGTAAACTCGGCATTTTGGTCAACCATAAAAGATGCGGATTGGTCTGTATTCATAAACGGGAAAAAACTGCTTTTGAGAAGAGACTGGTCTTTATTCACTTCAACGACCTCGCTAATTATTCAGATTGGAATGACGAATGAAGGCATTACGAGAAGTGTTTGTAAGAATATACCAGTTCGGGAACAAAAATAATTTTACTATAAAAACAGATAGATGTACATGAAATGACACTTTCTTCGGTTTCTCTTGCACGTACTCACTAGATGATGGAAGTATAATACAATAAAGAAATGATTTTCTAATTTTACAACTTATGAACTTGATAATGATCTCACATTCAATTATGAGTTTGAAATCAAGCGACGTACTGAAACAGCTTTTGTCAAAAAAAAGCATTTCCAAAATAAAAAGCCAAGGCTCCTTCGCCTTGGCTTCTTTTGTAACGAACTTGATCTTAGCGCTGTTTGTTCATATTCGTAGGCACTTGTGATGTCAATTGCGGGCTCACACCACCCGCCTGATAGGTAGGTGGTACATTGGAAGAGTAATTGCCATATGAATAATCCGTGGGAGTTGTTCCTGCCGGGGATACATGTGATCCAAATGCAGGCTGATTTGTTTGAGAAACGAAATTATTGTAGATTTCAGACGTACCATATGGAGTCATGTGTGTCGGGAAGGTTCCGGCTACTGGCTGATACGTGTTGATCATTGTATTGGTAGTCATTTCTTTCATGGTGGGAACCTGATAGTAGCCTTGCTGATTCATGTACTGCCAGACTTCATATGCTTGTTCACTGCAATTCACAGCCGATTGCTGAAGGGTACGACGAAGCTGTGGATCAGCACATTCGAGTGATGCGATCATTTTTTTGCCTGCCCCTGACTTGTGAAGGTCAAGAATTGCACTTGCGACATCACGGTCATCAATTGCATTGACAGACATTGCTGGAGAAACGCTTGGCGGTTGATGTAATCCATATGTAGGAGTTGCTGTTTTTGGAGCACGATAAGGAACTGCTGATTGCATACCCTTGCTTTGAACTGATTGGACAAGTTGATTGTAGCCTTGCACAGCAAATTGCAGTTGCTTGTCAATAATTCCAGCAAGTTGGGTGTCTCTTACATGTTGGCGATAGAGTTGCATTGTATTGATGTCGTTGATCTCGGATGTCAGAACCTCATGTACTTCCATAACCTCATGGGCGCCTAAATGAGCAGTCATACCTTCTCTCCTCCGATGAAAAGATTTTGGTGAAAAATCTCACCACAAAGGAGTATGCCCAACACTGTACCTGTTTAAAAGGCGATCAATAAGATTTTCTAGTTTGTCACTTTGACTGATATCGTACATCAGAGATGATGAATCCATAGGAATTATTCACTGATTCTGAAAGTGTAATCACATATTCAATCTGGTATTTCCCCATTAATTCATCCATGTATTGACCAAGTACCCGAAACGTTTTCCCCTGTGATTCTTCTGTGAGAATCGATAGCTCTCCGTTGTACTTGTGTAGTGGTATCGGATACATTTTCTGTACCGCCTGCACTGCTTTACGATCAAAATAGCGTGATACGGTGGTATCATTTTTTGTCTGATAACTTTGCGTTGCCGCCGTTAGAAAAAGATTGATTACACCCGCTCTCTTTGACAGGTCCAAATCGTACTGTCTTTGTAATTCAATTTGATAAATATCCAACAATCGAGTAAGGACGACAGCAAACTGGCCACGTGTCATTTTCACTGCAGGTTTGAATTGTGGTTCCGAGCCAAATATTTGAAACGAGCGAATCGCAGTGGGAAACGGAGATTTGGCATCTATATAATAACTGGGCCGCTTCCAATTGTAGTATCCTGCAAAAAATGCTTCCACATCATCAGGCTCTATACTCTCTGCAGTAGCAATGCGTTCAGACAACAGATGAAACAACATCATACTTGCCTCCTCGCGTGACAGAGGCTGCTCCAGCATTTTTGCAGAAATCCACCAACTCGTATCGTATTTCTGTTGCATTTTCATCGGTTTGTTCTGCGTAGACAAGTACAGATAATAAAGAAGCTGTTCACCTGGAGAATGCTTCATAGATGTTCGCATCTGTGTTTTTAAAGAGGTATCCAAATTTGCGACAAGCCTCTCGATATCACGAGTTAGTGGATACTTATTGTCCACATGAACGACTCGTTTTGGGGTAGCAAGCTCCCCATATGACACTTCCAACGTTCGGCCCAATAACGCCAACGCCTCACCACGGGTAATGAGCACCTCTGGCTGAAACTCACTTGCTGTTGATCGGATAATCCCCTTTTGCGTTAATTTCTCTACGTACTCTTTTGACCAATGTCGCTCCAGATCAGAAAAGGAACTCTGTTCAGCAAATATCAATCCACTCTGACTGATCATGATCATCAGAATCAGGAAAAGCCAGAAAAAGCGCTTTTGCATGGAAATTTCCTCACCTTTCGATTACTTCACTAATTGGCCGGATTTGTTGATTGTCCTTATCTCACTTTGATATTTTACTGTTGCCACTCCGTTTTGGAAGGGAGTGGCGTACTCATACTGGATCGGAATGACTACCGCTCCTTCTGTATTGATATAGCCAAACTTTCCATCCTTTTTCACCAAAGCCAATCCCTCAGCAAACCTTGTTGCGTGATCGAATTGATGGGAAATCACAAGCGATTTATCAAATGCGCCGGTTTGCTTCATGTATCCCCATTTTCCGTTCTTTTCTACGGGTGTGTATGAGATTGGCTGGTTGCTGGAGGGCTGACTGGTCAGTGTAGCGACAGGTTTCGTTGTAGTTTTCGCTGCTGACTTTGTAACAGATTTGGTTACCGGCTTCGCTTCGGTCGTTGTCGCTGGTTTGGCGACAGCGCTGGTGTCAGGTTTAGGATGAGCATTGATGGCGGTTTCCGCGATAATCGAATTTGTGGGCACCGAAACATCGGCAGGCTGCGTGGTTGGTGCTTGTGTGGTCTGTGCTGGTGTCGTCTGTGCTGGTGTCGTCTGCGCTGGTGTTGCTGGTACTGATGTTGGTGTGGCCTGTTCAGCAGGTTCCTCCGCTGTTACCGGGATTTCTTCCTCCAAAATTACAGACATCCCCGGTGATCCTTGCTGAGCCTTTGACTCACTTTTGGCAGAATCACCAAAAAAACCGCTAAAAAGCGTAATTCCCCCGGTAATTACAAGAAAACATAGAGCAAGAGCAGCCGCCACCCCTTTACGAAAACGGCTTTGGCCCTGCTTCGTTTTTTCATCATCCATAACAGAGACGATGACTGATTCGGCTCGCTGACCTTCATACTCCGCCGTCACCATCATGCTTCCGATACCAAAGACATGTACTGTCCCATTCCCGGAGATGCTCCCCACTTCTGTCGTTGGAATTCCCCAGTTCACCATCGAGGTTACGTCTTTTTCGATTCCGTCGGAGTACACGGCTTTCACTCGTAGTCGAAGGGACTTCCCTGCGTGGAGATAGATGATTGGCGGGTCAATCTGGATGTACTTCAATCCTTGCGCCTGGTTACTTGGATTGGGTGACAAATGGGGGTACCGCTCATACAAAGACACCCTCACCACCACCTTTCTTCCTGCTTTTCTTCGTATTTTACTCAACGAAACTGTTTACCCCACCTTCACTTTATGCTCTTGTGCCCCTGCTCATGCTCGCTCCCGAAGATACCTTTCTGAGATAAATATGACACAAGGTGACATATTTAAGGTCAATAATGGGAGATAGATCAACGAAAGGAGTAACAATTCATGAAACGAAGAATAATTTTAGATTTAGCAGTTACTTTAGATGGTTTTATTGAAGGGAAAAATGGGGAAGTTGATTGGTGCATTATGGACTCTGAGATGGGGTTTATTAATTTCTTAAATCAAATTGATACAATTTTATACGGAAGAAAAAGCTATGATTTATGGGGACAATTTACTCCAGAAATTGAACATACTGATACTGAAAATGAAATTTGGGGATTAGTCCATAGTAAAGAAAAATATGTGTTTTCCAGGACACAAAAAGGGACTGATAATAAAGCAATATTCATAAACGATAATATTCTTGAAGAAGTAAATAAATTAAAGAATAAACCTGGTAAAGACATCTGGCTATATGGTGGAGCAAGTCTTATTACAACTTTTATCAATTTAGGCCTTGTTGATGAATTTAGATTATCTGTTCACCCTGTTATTTTGGGAGAAGGAAAACCGTTGTTTATTGATATAAAACAGAGGTTGAATTTAAAATTGGTTAATACAAGAACGTTCTCCTCTGGCGTTGTGCAACTAATCTATCAGTTGGGATAATATGTTAAACTAGAGGTTAAAGGGGGATTCATTTATGAGATTTAAAAAAGTGATGAAAATAAGCATTTGGACTATTTTAATTGGTCTATTTATTACCCCCTTTTTATATGTTCAAATCAATAAAATGCTTTATGAAAACAGAGTGACAGACTATCTTGTTGAGGTAAAAGGGTATAAAACAGAGGAAATAAAATCAGTTGAGGGAGTATGGGGAATTAAACTGCCACCCTTTTATACTAATGTGGTTTTTGAAGATGAACCATTCGTTGAATATATCTATTTTGCACACAATGATGTACTACAATTTGAATATAGAATTTCGGATGTGGGAAAGAAAAAAGGACTTACTGAAGCTGATTTAAAACATCATTCTCCCTCTGCTTATTAAACTAAAGGGAATCAAGAGCAGAATAAAGCAGCAGCGATTCTAAGACTTTATTTTCAGGTCTTAGGTCGCCGCTTTTTTTCTTTGCTTCAATATCCATTTGTGCATCAGGAGCTCAACAACGCCTAACATGAGTCCTGTAATTAGTGCCCCTGAAAAAGTCACGGATACAGATGAGAAAATCCACTTCGAGACCCATATCACTGTTGTCATAAATAAAAAGCCTTGAAAAGTCGATGAGAGAATACCAAATCGAGGAAGAATGGTTTCGTCCGCAACGATTCCAATCAAAAGGAACAAACCTGATAAACTGATCACAGGAAGGGACGACTGAAAGGAAATCCATTGAGAGAACATCAGGTTGGCAAGGTAGAGGATGGAAGGAAATACGATCAGCTTATAGACAAAATTAATTCCCATTCGTGCGTAGAGCGGCATGAGCATCCCCTCCTTTTGCATGGTTGGAAAAAAATAAAAATGTGAATTCCATTTGAATTCACATTGGATCTGGTTTTGCAGTGTACGATTTACTTTTATAGGTTTTGAATTTGCGATTTTCTTTATTCGGAACAGTACTCACTTCGCAAGATTGACATGATAATCAACGAATCGTATGTATCTCCCACTTTTACACATTCACGCAGTTTTCCTTCTGCTACGAATCCCATCTGTTCGTAGACATGTTGTGCCCGTGTATTGAAATCTTTGACATCCAGCCAGAGACGGTGTCCACCATGCTGCTCAAATGTCCACCTCTGCAACAGCTGCAGCGTTTCTTTGCCATGGCCCTTGCCTTTCGAAGAAATCGTGATTCGAACCAATTCAATAGAATCATTCGGATTAGTCAACCCAGCCAGAATCACATACCCGACCCGTTCCTCTTCAGACTCCACGATCAGATGAAGTTTATCCTCACTATGCATGGCATCCTGATGCAGCTCCCGTGACCACATACTGATAAATCGGTTGTTCTCCTGATGCTGTTCAGTATCCAGGACAAACTGAAGATCATCCGGTGCTGTTCTTCGAAGAGTCAGTCTTTCTGATTGAATTAGTACTTGCCGATCCATGACGCTCTACTCCTTTTTTTCGAGTAAACGAATGAGTTGCTCCATTTGACGATTCCGTTGTTCGTCCAACATCAATTTCTTCCTCATAAAAAACAACGTGTAGATAATTCCAAAGAGAAGTAATCCATAAACAAGCAGCATAATAAGAATCATAAAAATTCCTGGAAAGGCCATCTCTTGCATTATTTAATCCCCCTTTGTTTACATAGGCACATCAACCTTCAGAAATGGAAGAAATCTCCCTGCTATAACCGAGGATTCAATTTCTCCAATACGTTTGGCACCCATGCGAAGATAGAACGGCTCTGCAAACGGATCACTATGGAGCGTAAATGATGTAATTTTTTGAATTCGAGCGGTTTGGAGCAGGTGATTCCACAACAGTTTACCATATCCCTTTCCGATAAAATGTGGCTCAATAAAGAAATCTCTCAACAAGGGACTCTCCCTTAAATCAAGGCCGTACATGCCAACGATAACCCCATTTTCTTCACCGACAAAAACGAGCTCTTTGGCAATAAATGCTGGAGAAATCAATAAATCCTCACGACAAGCTTCCATAAACTGCTCATCATAGTCCCAGTAGGCTTTCGAACGAAATACAAGCTCACTTAACAAATTTGATTCTTCGGGTACTGCTCTCCTGATGTGCACACCGCTTCACCTCCTGCTTATCCATTTCCCTGTATATCCTTTATCTCCTTCATAAATTGGTCTCAATTGACTTTGCAGGGATGGTTTGCTATTATTCATATCATTAGTTGTATATACTGGCTGAGAAGGACAGGAGTAGTAAACGATTGCCAGAGAAGCGAGCCGGGGGTGGTGGAAGCCTGGTCTGGAGAGTTTATGAAGGGCGGTCTGGAGCCGTTGTTGATGAAGGTGGGCAACTCAGTATGGAGTGCCAATTAGGGTGGAACCGCGGGAGATAGCTCTCGTCCCTTGCATGCAAATGCTGGGATGAGAGTTTTTTGTTGTCTAAAAGCGACTTTCGTCGTTTTTTTACCCAATATAAAAAGGAGTGGAACTTTCATGAGTCAAAAGTTTACCATGGATCAAGTTGTAGCTTTAGCTAAACACCGAGGCTTCGTTTTCCCAGGCTCCGAAATTTATGGCGGTTTAGCGAACACGTGGGATTACGGCCCGCTTGGTGTTGAATTGAAAAACAACGTCAAAAAAGCTTGGTGGAAAAAATTTATCCAAGAATCACGCTATAACGTAGGTCTTGATTCAGCCATCCTGATGAATCCAAAGACATGGGTAGCTTCTGGTCACGTAGGAAACTTCAATGACCCAATGATCGATTGTAAAAAATGTAAAGCTCGCCATCGTGCCGACAAAATTATTGAAAATGCACTAGGAGAAAAAGGCATTGAGATCATCGTTGACGGTCTCTCCTTTGATCAAATGGCAGGTCTGATCCAGGAACACGAAATCGCATGCCCTGATTGTGGTTCCAAGGAGTTCACCGATATTCGCCAGTTCAACCTGATGTTCAAAACCTTCCAAGGTGTAACCGAAAGCTCTGCAAACGAAATCTTCTTGCGCCCTGAAACAGCACAAGGTATTTTTGTTAACTTCAAGAATGTACAACGCACCATGCGCAAAAAAGTTCCATTTGGTATTGGTCAGATCGGTAAGAGCTTCCGTAATGAAATTACACCTGGCAACTTCACGTTCCGTACACGTGAATTCGAGCAAATGGAACTTGAATTCTTCTGCAAACCGGGCGAAGACATGCAATGGTTCGAATACTGGCGTGATGCTTGCTGGAACTGGTTATTGAAATTGGGTATGAAAGAAGAGAGCGTTCGTATGCGTGATCATACAGAAGACGAGTTGTCCCACTACAGTAACGCAACGAGCGATATTGAATACAGATTCCCGTTTGGTTGGGGCGAGCTTTGGGGTATTGCCGATCGTACGGATTTCGACCTGTCCCGTCACATGGAGCATTCCGGCGAAGATTTCCACTATCTCGATCCGGAAACAAATGAAAAATATATTCCGTATTGCATCGAGCCTTCTCTTGGTGCTGATCGTGTAACACTTGCTTTCTTGATTAATGCTTATGATGAAGAAGATCTTGGTGAAGGCGATAAACGAACTGTGCTTCGTTTCCACCCGGCACTGGCACCAATTAAAGCAGCAATTCTTCCTTTATCTAAAAAGCTGTCTGAAGATGCCTACAAAGTTCATGAAGAGCTTGCGGCTGAGTTCGCTTGCGATTTCGATGAGTCAGGTTCCATCGGTAAACGCTACCGTCGTCAGGACGAAATCGGTACACCATTCTGCATCACGTATGACTTTGACTCTCAAACGGATGGTCAAGTAACCGTTCGTGAACGTGATTCCATGCAACAAGTCCGCATGCCAATCGCTGACCTGAAAGCATACCTGCTCGAAAAAATGAAGTTCTAAAGCACCCACTACGCTTAAGCGGTTGCTGATAAAAAAACGCTTCTTCCTTCACCGGAAGAAGCGTTTTTGTGCTTATTTCAAATAGTTTTTCACGTATGGATAGTTATCGTGGTCGTCAGAGCGTTTCAACATTTCTTTGTCCAATTTTTTGATGACAAGAGTATTGAGGAACTGAACCGCCTCTGCTCTAGTTAAATAATCAGCAGGTTTGAAGCCATCAATTGTTTTGGCATTCTTGCCGTTTGACAGGCCTTTGTCATAGAGATAAGCGATGGATTCATTTTCGTAGAAATTTTTGCCCAGAGCTGAAGTAATAATATTGGCAACCACACCACGTGTCACTGGTTTATCGCGAAGTGCGAAGTGTTCGCCTCCATTAACCGGTAAATTGTGCTCTGTAGCTACCACATAGTAATGATCAGTCCAGTCGTACTTGACGGCTTTTGCATCATCAGCTTGCTTGAGACGTGTATATTCATCATTTGCATTATCATACACACGAATCAACATGGCCACAAATTCTGCTTCTGTTAGTGTGCCATTTGGTTTGAAGGTTCCATCTGGATAACCGACTGCAAGGTCTTGAGCAACGGCCCATTCAATACTTCCCTTTGCCCAATGTTTTTGAATGTCGGAGAATTTGACATCGGCACTAACAACACTAGTTAGCAAAACGAGAGCCCCAACCACTATTGTAGAAATAAATTTCTTCACAACAACTTCCTCCTTTGTCTACTGGCAATCGTACTTGCGTTACCTCCACCATATTCTAGGTAGTTACTCATTATGTAACAGTTTTGGTAACAGATCTCCTGCAATTGCAATTATTTACATTATTACAAAAGATACATTAACATGAAACAATAATCTGTAAAATATTACTATTTACCTATTTTTTTATTAATACCTCCTTTCGGACATGCTAAAAGCACTTCAACACTAGGAGGAGATACACATTGTCCTACACTTGTTATCACTGTGAACATGAGACAGAAAACGTTCATATGATCACATTTTTCCATAATCAGCAAGATCGTGATGAACTGCTGTGTGATGAATGCTATCAGGAATGGCTGCATGCCATAAAGGGCTGATAACGATGGAAAACATGAAAGATCAAAATAAAAACAGCGAAGTAGAATCATTGATGGAGATTGTCGAATTAATCAACGCCAAAGGAGATCAGGGAGAAATTGAAGAGATAATAAACAGAGAGGAATCAAATACAGATCCATCACCGAAATGCGAGGAATAACCATGCCATTCTTTTTGAAGATCCTATTCGTTTCAATCGGATGTGTAATATTACTTCGACTCTTTGGGAATCGATCGATATCACAGATGACTGTCCCAGAACTCGCTTTAACCTTGTTGCTTGGACCTTTATTAATTTTACCGCTCCATCCAAACACGATATGGGAAGCACTCTTGGGTGGACTTCTAATTGTTCTTGTCATGATAATAGCTGGGACACTCCAAACGGTCATGGAAACAAACGGAGAATTAACTGTTCTTTTGCAAGAAAAGAAAAAAAATGCTACAAAAGAAGACATCGAACAAATCCTCACATTATTGCAATCACAAATGCAATCACAAAAACAGCCTCCTGCAGCAAGTGCGTTGTTTTCAGAGGCACAACTTGAAAGCAACACTGATCAGAATCTCAGAATCCAATAAAAGCACCAGATTTCCTTACTTCGCATAGTATGGGGAAAAAGGGTGCTTTTTTTATGCCTGATATTGAAAAAATCCAACATGATGTACTTTTGGTTGTCGCCTTCGTCTTATTTTTTTCCTTCTTGTTTGGTGAGAGCAATGGCAGCAACGGGGGTAATGAAGTTGAGTTGATCCCGGACTAAAAACATGAATTAGGTGAATTGCTATGTCAAAGAATAGCAATAATCATAACTGCAACGACAAAAAATCTGCCAACGGAAAGTCCAAAAATGATTCACTAAAAGGGCTATTCGGGAATCTCTCACCAGAACAGATAGCTGTAATTGCTGCTCTAATCACAAAATCCTTGTCAATCAACTCGATCACTCTTGATAAAGATCAGAAAATCGAAGTCGTACTCAGTGGTTCTCTCAAGCAAAAGACAAAAATGGATAAATTGCTGGAAGAAGCAAGCAGCTTGACAATCAGTGATCTGCTGGATTCCATTAAAAACTGGTAGATAACCCACCAGACACAAGCTATCGCTGGCGTCTGGCGGGTCCCCAAACTTAAAAATTCTTATCATCAAAAAAGCCCGATTCCATTGGAACCGGGCTTTGTCTATTTGCTGAGTCCTGTTACACCTTAAAAGTACTGATTAGGGAGTGCAGTTCTTCTGCCATCTGCGAGAGGGAATGTGCAGATGAAGCAATTTCTTGCATGGAGGCCAACTGTTCTTCTGATGCAGCCGATACGTTTTGTGTGCCTGATGCTGTTGTATCTGCCATCTCAGCTATTAGATTCGTTGACTGCACGACTTTTTGTGTATTCGTAGACAGTTTACGAGCAGATTCTGATACCTCTGTTATTCTCTGGGCAACCTGATTTACATACGCCTGAATTTGTTCAAATGAGACTCCAGCAGTGTTTACCACATGAATTCCTGATGTCACTTCCTGTGTGCTCGTCTCCATCGCAGAAACGGCTTTGGATGTTTCAAGCTGAATCGCACCGATTAATTGGGATATCTGCTGTGCTGATTGAGAAGATTGTTCAGCAAGCTTGCGCACTTCGTCAGCAACGACGGCAAATCCCCGTCCATGTTCTCCCGCCCGAGCAGCCTCAATGGCGGCATTCAATGCGAGCAAATTAGTTTGCTGCGATATTCCCGAGATTACCGCTACAATCTGACCAATCTCTTGTGATCTGTCACCGAGACCTTTGACCGTGTGTGACAATTCGTTGATATGATCACTAATCGAATGCATCTGTTGGATCGCCGTACGAATGGATTGATCTCCATCCTGAGCCATTTCCATTGCTTGTTGCGCTGTATCTGCCACATGCTGGGCGTTTTGCGCAATCTGGTCAATACCATGAGACATTTCACGAATCGATCTGGAGCTTTCCTCTACACTACGAACCTGTTTGTCCGTACCTGCTGCAACCTCTTGCACTGTTTCTGCTATCTGTTCGGTTGCTTTACTGGTTTGTTCTGCGCTGGCAGTCAGTTCCTCTGCGGTTGCAGCAACATGATGGGAACTGGCTGAAATTTTACTCAATAAAGCCTGGACATTTTCACGCATGGCATTGAAGTTTCGTGACATCTGCCCAAATTCATCCTCTGACTGGACAGTCAATGAACGAGAAAAATCGCCTTGTGCCATTGCTTGAGAAACTTCATTCACACTATGGATCTGACGGGTAAGATATCGGCTATATACGTGGATCAGAATAATGATTACGATGATTCCTATCGCACTGATCACCAATAACGAAGTAATGAGCGATTTGATTGGAGCGAACAATTCCTGCTCAGAAATAACAACCGCTAATACCCAATTAGTATCTTTTAATTTTTTAAAGAAAACGATGTTCTTCCCGTTATCTCCAATGAATTCAGTTTTACCCTGCTCATTCTGAAGCAATTGATTCCCGATTTGTGCCAATGTTGGGTTACTGTCTTCTGTGATTTTTTTCTTCATAATGTTGTCTGCGACTGGTGATGACAAATAGGTTCCATTCGCATCGGTCAGAAAGGTATATCCTGTTTCACCTATTTTAATGGATGAAATCAGTTTCTGGATGGATGTCAAGTCGATGTCTCCGGTAACAACCCCAAGTAATTTACGCTCTGTATCATAGATTGGGGCTGATGCTGTCACCATAGAGACCCCCGAAACTTCGTCATAGTATGGGGCCGAGTAAACTACACTTGCTTGTGTATTCGCAGCAATTTTATACCAATCCTGATTAGGATAGTTATAAGACGGATCATTATAATCCTCAGTGGTACTGACCTTCCCCTGATCCCGGTATGCATAAGTAGAGAAAAATTGCTTTTCTGCCGAATACTTATACGGATCAAAAAATACGCCAACACCATACGTATCCGGATTGGAAGTGACACTATGAGAAAGCATGGTGCGGTACTGTTCCAATGTCAGATTGCTTGAGATTCCTTCCACACTTCTGGCAAGTGTTTCCGGAATTTTACTGTGAGCCGTCACCTTAGTGTTTAGATCGTTGCTGATTGAATCCAGTTTGTTGTTCATGATTTGATCCAACTGAGAGTTGATTAATGAATTCGTAGAAAAATAAGAGAATAATAACAGGCTCATCAGTGTTCCAACTAAAATCGGAAGCATCAACACCATTGTACGAGTTCTAACAGACTTGAATTTCATGGGACTCACTCCTGTGATCAGGTTTTTGTATACCAACTCTCACAGGAACAATACCCGTATTTTCTAACCTCCTAAACGCATTTTCATTACCATCATGAATAATGTAATTATCGAACTATTGTTTTTATTAACACATATCGGACAAGGATTCCAATAGCGATTCCGCAAAAGGCAAAAAGCATTGGCAACCATACCGGCCCCAGTAGAACATTGAACAATTGCAGTTGAGAAGAATAAATAACTCCTACTGTTCCAAAATAGGCAGATAAGACAAACGGTAAATAGGCAATGGGAGTCCGACCACCTCCAGCATCTTTGTAAGCATCCCAAATCCCGAACATGTACACACACGGATAAAACATCAACCATTGAAAGTTTGCCATCTCAATCGCCTGTTGAATCTCTCCCAGAAAACTGAGCCGAATCACTTGATTTAAATGTGATCCCATATTGATAACAAATTCCAAAAAAAGAAGTACAACACCTTTAAAATATTTGCCGTTAAGAAACTGTCCAAATCCTGGGAACGCAATGCACCATAGAAGAGCTTCGATTGGTCTACGATTGTCCATGTCTCGCCACATTCTTTTTTTTTGATTTTCATAGGGTTTTTGCCAACAGTGTAACTTTATTCCTAGAGCCTAGTGATAATGTTTCCTTCCGAACTCCTAAATATCCAATTAGTAACCAACAAAAAAGTGTAATGATTCGACAAAAAAATCCCCCACATGCTGTGAGGGATTTCTTTATATCTAACAAATTCGCGGTAATTGTATTCCGGTTAGTCGACTTAATCGGCGGTGCATGCCTAGTGGCGTACACAGGAGCATCTGTCCACCTGTTTTTTTCTGGACCTGTCCTACGATGGCAGCGTTCTGCCCTACCTCGAAGCTTCGCAAAACCTCCAGAACTCGCTCTGCTTCTTGCTGTGACACCAGCAATACAGCTTTGCCTTCGTTCGCCAAATAGAGCGGATCGTAACCAAGAATCTGTGATATTCCTACAACAGGGCCAGAGATCGGAACTTTTTCTTCTTCCAATTCAATGGTCAGTCCGAAATCTTCCGCCCACTCCACCAGAACGGTCGCTAATCCGCCTCGTGTCGCATCTCGCATCATGCGTATGCCATTTGACTCACGAAGGGCTGCAAGAAGCATGTGATTCAGGCTTGCACAATCACTGGCTGTCTTGTGGTCGATATTAAAGCTTTCTCTCTCCATCAGGATGGCTGTTCCGTGGTCTCCTACCGTACCCGTCACAATAATTACATCGCCTTCTTCAATCCGTTCAGGAGACAATTGCGATGCTTCTGTGGGACGTACGCCAATCCCAGTAGTATTAATGAAGACACCGTCCGCTTTGCCTCTCTCTACAACCTTGGTGTCCCCTGCTACAATGCGCACTCCCGCTTTATTTGCTTCCTCTGCCATGGTAGCTACGATTTGCTCCAGTGAGTCAATTGGGAATCCTTCTTCCAAAATGAACGCAGCCGTCAAGTAGGCTGGGATGGCACCGGAAACGACAAGGTCATTCACCGTACCCGCTATGGCAAGCTTGCCAATATTCCCTCCCGGAAAAAACAGCGGTTGGACAACGAAGCTGTCTGTTGTCATCACGATCTCTCCCGTATGCAAATCAGGAAAACGCAGGACAGCACCGTCAAATTGTGCTTCAGACTGGTTCGAAAAATAGCGAGTAAACAGTTTGGTAATCAACTGGTGGGTCTGCTCTCCACCTTCGCCATGTGCTAACGAGATTGTCTCACTCATGACGTTACACCTTCTCTCATGTAGTGGTAATGGGCTCCACAGGCACCTTCATCAGATACCATGCATGGACCAATCGGATTTTGTGGTGTACACGCTTTGCCGAACAGTTTGCAGTCTGTTGGTCCTGCAACACCACGAAGAATCTCGCCGCAGCGGCAAGCTGTTTTACGGACAGGTTCCTGCGGAAGATAGTGGAAGACCTTCTTCGCATCCCACGCTGCGTATTCTTCTCGGATCGCGAGTCCGCTGTCTGCAATCACACCCATCCCACGCCAAGCGGTATCGCATGGTACGAAGTATTTTTGCAGCATGGCATTTGCATGCTCATTCCCTTGATCTTGAACAACCATCGGGTATTCATTATCAATCTGATAATCTTTTTCTGCCAAACGGCTTACCAGACGGTGGATACCTGCGAGTAATTGAACGGATTCGAAGCCGACGATTGTACCTGGCACCTGGAACGGATCCAGAATATCATGATACGCTGCTTTCCCGAGCACGATAGACGCATGCCCTGGCAACAGGAAACCGTCGATTGTCGCTTCCCCACTTGTCAACAATGCGATCATAATGGGCGGTACCAGCTTTGCCGATGTCCAAAGTGACAGGTTGGTTACGTTCTCTTCAATGGCCATTTGCAGGGCTACTGCATGCAATGGCATCGTTGTCTCAAAGCCTATGGCGAGCAGAACTACTTTTTTCTCCGGATTTTCCTTCGCAATCGCTACTGCTTCTGTCGGGTTATACACCATCCGAATATCTTTACCCAGTGCACGACGAGAGAGCAAAGAACCGTTGGAGCCAGGTACACGGAGCATATCGCCGAATGTACAGACAATTGTTTCTGGCTCATCAGCAATTCGGATCATTAAATCAATATCGCTTTGGTCGGTGACACACACAGGACAACCGGGTCCAGGAATAAAGGTAACTTCGCCTAACAATGCTTGTTTCACACCCGTTTTAGCGAGTGAAACGGTATGGGAACCGCACACTTCCATGATGACAGGAGGGCGATTGTGCTCTTCACGAAATTTCGCTGCAACTTCCTTTACTTTTGCCAGCAAACCACGGCTCAGTTGTGGATTCTTAAGTTGATTCAGAAATTTATCCATGCAGCAATTTCTCCCATTCTGCCAGACTTTCTTCTGCCGCTTCCAAATCGATGATCCGGATTGCCTGTCCAGCATGGATCAAGACATATTGCCCTACTTCTACTTCTGGTGTAAGCATGATTCCGACGGTCATTTTGTTCCCCATCATTTCTACTTCAGCCGAGTATTCTTTGCGAGAGAGAACAAGCGATGGTACTGCAAGACACATGGTTACTTCCTCCTATTTGTGTAATTACTCTATTTTTGTTTAATTAGGCTTTCTTTCGTTTTGCAGAAGCGACAGCCAGTTGACCAATGGCAATACCGCCATCTCCACTTGGAAATGTCCTTGCCTGATACACTTGAAAGCCTGCTTCGGTTAGCTCTTTCGTCAGCCCCTCTAACAGAATCGGATTTTGCATACTTCCTCCCGAAAGCACGATAGATTTGGTCTGTCGCCATTCGGAAGGTGCAATTTCCGAAGTTGCCATTGTGACAATTTTCACAAGGGTATGAACAATTGTGCGATGGAACTTCTCTGCAATCAAATGAACCAAATCTCCGTTCAATCGCTCTTTCTGAATCTGAGTGACCATGGATCTCCAGTTCATTTTCAGCCACGGGTGTTTATCGGTTGGCACATCTGCTTCCATCTGCAGTTCAAGTGGATACGCCTCTTGCTCTATTCCATTGATTACGTCTCTCGGATTCTGGTTAGCACACTCCGTCAGTTCAATGGCTGCCTGTCCATCAAAGGTAGGATACTGGCAAATGCCCAAGAGAGCACTGATTCCATCAAACAGACGCCCACAACTGGAGGCGCGGGGTGTATTGATTCCACGCTTTTGCATATGAAACAAAATAGCAGACTCTTCCTCTTTTCCAAGAGATGCGAGATAATCTAACGCTGCCGCTTCATCTCCCGTCTCTAGCAACATGGCGGCTGCTGTCCGCCAGGTCTCCCGAATTGCTTTCTCTCCACCTGGCAGTGGAATAGGCTGCAATGAAGCTACCCGAGTAAAGGAGGTGTAACTGCCGTGTAGAACCTCCATTCCCCAAATCGTCCCGTCCAAGCCATAGCCTGTTCCGTCCAGTACAATTGCCAAACAGTCATCTGTCAGACCGTGTTCCGTCATGACGGAAGCCATGTGCGCATGATGATGCTGCACTGGAATGACTGGAATTTCAAATGACTCTGCGATTTGTTTCGCTAACCCCGTACTCCAGTATTCGGGATGCATGTCGCAGGCGATGTGGGTAAACTCCTTGCCGTACCACAGTTTATACCTCTCTAACGTGTTGAGGTAGCGTTCTTGTATTTCGACATTGGACAAGGTTCCCGTATATGGCCCGTGATACATGCGATTTCCCCTGCCTAAAGCAAATGCCGCATGCTGTTCTGCTCCGACCGCAAGAATACCGTCTGTGTCAAAGTGAACAGGGACTGATTCAGGGATATATCCCCTTGCTCTGCGCAGGATCGTTTGTTGCCCTGTTCCCTGATTCCAATGGACAACGGAATCATCGATCGGATTGGCAATCGGGCGGTTATCTGTAATCAAATAATCTACCAACTGATATGCCGCAGGCTCTGCAAACCAGACCGATTCATCAGCGATTAAAGGCTGCCCTGACAGATTGGCACTGGTCATGACCAGCACAGGCAAGTCTTCATTCAACAGAAGATGATGCAGCGGTGTGTAGGGCAGCATCACTCCCAGCTTTGTGCTGGCAGGAGCAATGGAATGAGCAAGCTTGTGGGTTTCCTCTCTTTTTTGCAGGAGAACGATGGGAGCCTTCTGGGATAGAAGCAGTTCTCTCTCATCCTCTGATAGATAACAATGCGTCTCTACTTCAGATAGGTCCTTCATCATGAGCGCAAGTGGCTTATCAGGACGTCTTTTTCGTTTGCGCAACAACTCAACAGCTTCACTGTGATGGGCATCCACGGCTAAATGATACCCACCTAATCCTTTGATCGCTAGTACAGCACCTGCACGCAGTGCCGCTCTTGCCTCTTTACTTACATTGACGTCCAACAGTTGCCAAGGCGATTCACTTCCCTCTGCTGACCGCTGATACATCCGTAAACCAGGGCCGCAAGTAGGGCAAGCAATCGGTTGAGCGTGAAACCTGCGGTCAAACGGATCCTTGTACTCTGTCTTGCAGTCAGGACACAAGGGAAAATGAGCCATTGTGGTAAACGGTCGATCGTATGGCATCTGTTCAATAAAGGTATACCGTGGCCCACAATACGTACATGTGGTAAAAGGATAATTATATCGACGGTTATCTGGGCTTATCATATCGCTTTGGCATGCGGGACAAAGAGCCAGATCAGGGGAGATGTCTGTCAGTCCTGCCCCTTCCTGTTTGCTCTCTTTGATAAAAAAGGTGTCCCAACCCTCTGGTGCAGCTTCTATTTCTTCAAAGCTTATATACGTAGCAAGCGGTGGTGGGTTCTCTAGCAGCCCTCTCGCGAATTCTTTCACCTGATCGGGATTGCCTTCAATATGAACAAGTACACCGCTTGGATCATTCTGTACCCAGCCAAACAAGGAAAGATCGGCAGCCCTGCGAAACAGTTCTGGCCGAAATCCAATCCCCTGCACACGTCCTTGGATGCTAAGTTGCAATGCCTGAATCTGACTCGTTACGTGAGCAATTGTTTGATCTTCTACTTGAGACATAGTGCACGCTTCTCTTTGATCCAGTCTATCCAAGCATCAAATCCTTCACCACTTCGAACAGACAGAGGAAGGACGCTGGATTCCGGATTGATGAGTGCCAAATCCGCTTTGGCTTGCTCAACATCAAAATCGAGGAACGGCAATAAATCAATTTTATTTAACACAACCATTTCTGTTCTTCTAAACATCGTTGGATACTTCGGAATTTTATCGTTTCCTTCTGGAACAGAGAGTACCGCAATTTTGTGATTTTGTCCTAAATCATAACCGGAAGGACAAACTAGATTCCCAACATTCTCAATGATCAGGATATCCAATTTATCTAATTCAAAATGAGGAATTGCCTTTTCGACCATTTTGGCATCCAGGTGACAGCCACCACCTGTATTTAGTTGAACTGCTGTCGCTCCAACCTCACGAATGCGCTCAGCATCCATTGAAGTCGCAAGATCTCCTTCTATAACTCCAATCCTGAATTCTTGAGACAGGTGCTCGATTGTTTTCACCAACAAGCTTGTTTTGCCTGCTCCCGGGGAGCTCATCAGGTTTAGAACCAGTATCTTGTGCTCTGTGAACGTATCTCGCAAACTTTCTGCAGCTTGCTGATTTTCTGCCAGAACACTGTTTTTCACGTCGATTCTCATCGCTGTCTACTCTCCTTCAAAGTATAATACCTGCAGTGTCTCACCCTGAATCAGTTTGCCAGACGGCATTTGACAAGTCGGACACAACAGAATGCGCCGATCAGGATGATAGCTGCTGCTGCACACGTGGCATTCAGCTACTGCTTCTTCCCATTCAATCGTCAATTTGGCATCACGAAACAGCGAATAGGAATCTACCTTCTGCAACGCTTCAAAAGCGAACTGAAGGGCGTCAGGCATCGCACCGGATAACTCTCCGACACGCAGACAAACCTCCGTTACTTGCTTGATGTGCTGCTCGCTTGCTAGTTGGTGGACCATTTGCAACGTGCTTTCCATTAAAGACATCTCATGCATCGGCTTTCCTCACTTCTACCGTCCACTTCTCACCAATTTGCTGGAACGGAAGGCGGTCAAAAACTTTTTCTGCTCCGGTTGGCAGCCTCTCCGATTTATTACACGGCAAACAAAGTAGCGTCAGGTCCATTTTGCGCAGGGAAAGAGACGAATGGCAAGAAGGGCACTTGCCGACAATCGCTTCGACCTGTCCCTTCTCATCTCTCGACAAAAACAGAAGATGCCGGCCCACCAAACGCTGCGCCAGCTTCTCTTCTTCCCCCAAAGCGGATACTTCGGCCCACATCTTGCCTTCCAACTGCTGTTGGATGGACTCCCATTTCTCTGACTTATCTTCGAGAAACGGATGGGCTACTTCTTTAACCGTGTCAACAAGGGACTTAAGCGACATTTTCATAAATGCGCGACGGTCTGTCATACGGCTGCTCCCCACTTTTTCAGGCGATCTTCAATTTTTTCAACAACTTGCGGAATGGCACCCAACGCTTCCGGTGTCATTGCCGTTCCCCACTCGATTGCTCCGGGAACAATGCCAATGAAATAGATATTCTCAGGCAAATGTCCTCGAAAGTCAGCGAGGAACAACAGCTCCTGGAAACTCTGCTGGTGTTGGGAGAGACGAGCACCTGGAAAATAAGGAATCTCCTCTTTTTCCAGGCAAATCAATTCTCCCGCTTCTCCTTGTGCAGCAACCGCATCAACGATAATCAGGTGAGTTGTCTCTTCGATCAGGGGCAGAAGTTTCATTCCTTCTGTCCCCCCATCTTCAATGTTTACTTCCGGATAGTTCGCTTGTTTGTGTCGGAAGGCTTCAATTGCGTGTACGCCGACCCCTTCGTCTTGAAAAAGGATATTGCCGATGCCAAGTACGATGATGTTATTTGTCTTAGGTTGAGCTGACATCATGAAGCAATTTCTCCTTTACCTTTAGCCTTGGCTGCATGCTCTTCATCTTCATCATGTGTAAATTTGTAACCGGTGAAGATAGAAGTAAGTGCGCCGTCTTTATCCAATGCATCTACACGAACAGCCATGTAGACGTGAATAACGATGAATACCATGATTCCCCACGCTAACCAGTGGTGAATGTAGTGCATCCAGATGCTGTTCTCCGAGAAAACCATCATCCAACTGAACATGGCGAATGCCGTTGAATGAGGACGGATCTCGAACAGCATGAAAAATCCAGTCAGGCAGAGGATAATTCCCCCTAGTCCAATGCAAGTAAGATACCCGAACTCTGCCATCGGGTTATGTCCCAAGTAGTGTGGATGCTTGCGGTCGATGAACAAGTAGTACTTGAGCATCTGAAATTTTCCGGTCCAGAAACTTTTCTTCAGGACGTTAATCCGTGAGTTCTTGTTCCCTGCAAACGCCCAATACAAGCGAAGCATCAAATTGGCAGCAAAGATGTATCCAGCAATGAAATGAATTTCACGCACATACCCCATCAAGAATGCCGGTGTTGCCGAGAAGGCTTGTGGGGAAACAAACGGATTTCCGATGTATACACCAGTAATCATTAACACCAGAATGGCAAGTGCGTTGATCATATGGAAGAATCGAACAGGAAGCTGCCAAACATAAATTGGTTTAATCGGCGATGGGTGTTTCATCCCTCTCCCCCCTACTCAATCGTAATTTGAAGCGTCTCGTTCTTCTCTAGATCAGTCAAATGTACAGCGCAAGCCAAGCAAGGGTCAAAGGAGTGAATAATACGCAGGATCTCAATTGGTTGCTTCGGATCATGGATTGGTACACCTTTCAGTGCCGCTTCGTATGCTCCGAGTTGTCCACCTGCATCACGTGGTGCCGCATTCCAGGTAGTTGGTACGATCGCTTGCCAGTTGTTGATTTTGCCGTCTTTGATAATGCTCCAGTGGCCCAATGCTCCACGAGGTGCTTCTACGATACCTACACCTTTGGCTTCTTTTGGCCAAGTGGCTGGGTCCCATTTCGCAGAATTGAATGTAGTTGTATCACCTGCTTTGATGTTAGCAAGCAATTCATCCATCATTTGACGTGTTTTGTACGCCAAAATTTTTGCTTCAATACCACGAGCAAACGTACGGCCTAATGCAGAATGAAGTGCTTCAAACGGCAATCCAGCACGTCCCAGCTCTTGCTCGACAGCAGGTTTGATATCGTTGTGATTCACGGCATAGCCCAGAATCATACGAGAGAGAGGACCTACCTCCATTGACTTGCCTTGCCACTGAGGAGTTTTAATCCAACTGTATTTGTTGTCTGTGTCAAGGAATTCAAATGGCAGCTGACCGGTGAAGTTGAAGTCTGTTTCACCTTGCCAAGGATGCAAGCCGCCCTCTTTTTGATACTTGTACCAGGCACGGTCGATTACTTCCTTGATCTCATCTTCGTTCCATGGATCTGGTTGTTTAATGTCTTTGAGGTTACCGTCAACGATTACACCTGCAGGCATCCAGAAGTTTTTACGATCAAAATAGGAACCTACCGGGAAGTCGCCATAGCTGAGGTAGTTCTTGATACCGCCGCCGTGCAACCAGTCTTTGTAGTAGTGCGCCATCGCATAAAGGTCAGGCATATACACTTGATCAACGAATGTAATCGCACTGTTGATCAGATCAGAAATCATTGCCAGTTGAGCTGCATTGACCGCAGTCTCACTGTTCGGGTCAATTGGTGTTGCCATACCGCCCACCACATAGTGTGGATGCGGGTTTTTACCGCCGAGAATTGTGTGAATCTTAACCAGTTCTCTTTGCTCATCCAGTGCTTCCAAATAGTGAGAAAGCATGATGAGGTTCACTTCTGGTGGAAGTTTGTAAAGCGGATGACCCCAATATCCGTTGGAGAAGATCGTCAATTGACCGCTTTCCACGATTTTTTTGACTCTCTCTTGAAGTTCTTTGAAATATCCAGGTGAAGATTTTGGCCACGCTGACATTTTTTGCGCAGTAGCGCTTGCCACATTTGGATCTGCTTTTAACGCAGAAACGACGTCAATCCAGTCCAGTGCATGCAAATGATAAAAGTGAACGATATGGTCATGTACAAAAATTACAGAGTTCATAATATTACGAATCAGGTTCGCATTTTGAGGAATCTCAATTTTCAATGCATCTTCTACGGAACGCAGTGCAGCTAATGCGTGAACGGTTGTACAAACACCGCAAATACGTTGAGTTAATGCCCAGGCATCACGTGGGTCACGATTTTTCAAAATGGTCTCGATTCCACGAACCATGGTACCGGAACTGAAAGCGTCTACAATTTTACCCTGATCCATTTCGGCTTCAATCCGCAAGTGTCCCTCAATTCGCGTAATTGGATCAACAACGATACGTTTTGACATACTAGGCTCTCCCTTACTCTCTCAATTATTCTTCGTTCGAATCCTTCTTCTTGGTGGCATACGTAATCGCAGCATGAGCAGCTACACCTACAGCCGTTGCACCAACAGCAATTGCTCCCACTTTATCTGGATTCATTGGCTCGTGGAACCCAGGAATTTGGGCAACTGCCTTGGTATAGAAAGGACCCTGATCCCAGAAGTTTTCTTCTGAACAACCGATACATGGGTTACCAGATTGAATCGGGAAGCTGACGCCACCATTCCAACGCAATTGTGCGCAAGAATTATAGGTAGTAGGACCTTTGCAACCCACTTTATATAAACAATATCCGTTTTTAGCACCTTCATCGTCGAATGACTCTACGAACAATCCAGCGTCGAAGTATGCTCGTCTGTTACAGGTATCGTGAATTCGTTGACTGTAAAATGCTTTTGGTCTTCCACGGTGGTCCAGCTCAGGAAGCGTACCGAACGTAATGAAATGAACAAGCACACCAGCCATTACCTCTGCGATTGGCGGACATCCTGGAACTTGTACGATCGTTTTACCCGGCAAAGCTTCTTTCAGACTCATGGCCCCCGTAGGATTCGGATTCGCCGCTGCGATTCCGCCGTGAGTGGCACAACTTCCAATGGCAACGATAGCCGCTGCATGTTCGGCTGCTTCACGAACCTGTGAAAGTGCGCTCGTGCCACCTGCAATGAAGAATTCATCTCGCGGAATACTTCCCTCGACAGCAAGGATGTACTTGCCTTTGTACTTCTCCATTGTTTCTTTCTTGGCGTGCTCTGTTGCTTCGCCTGCTGCAGCAGTCAAGTTCTCATGATAGTTAAGCGAAATGTAGTCCAATACCAGATCCGCGGCAGTTGGGTGACTAGAACGAATAAATGATTCCGAACAGCCTGTGCAATCCTGATAATGCAGCCAGATAAACGGCAAGCGCTCTTTGGTTTCCAGTGCGTGTACTACTTTCTCAGATTGTGCGAAGTCAAGTCCGATGACAGCCCCCACTGTTGCACAGACTTTCAGGAACTCACGACGACTGATTCCTGATTCTTTCATTTCTTCGTAAATCGTCTTGTTGCTCTTACGTTTTTCCAACAAATGAAACATATGCCCACTCCCAACATCATCAGATGATCACATATATATCTAGTAATTATAGGATTGATTTTTCTAATAATCGATAATTTCAGGAGTTTTCTTCCAAAAGTTGCTTAATACATTTCAAATAGTGAAAAGGGTGTAAAGCTTGGTATGACAACATCTGTATTTTTTTACCATTGACAACTTTGTGAATTTCAAGAATATTTCACAGTTCGATATAAATAAAAAAATGGAGCCCGAAAGCCCCATTTCACAATGATTCCCATTTATCATTTTTAATTGTGACTGAAATCACAGCGCTTACCTACATTATTAGCGTGATAACATTGGGGATTAAAAAGGAAGTGAAGATCGCACTTACCCCCATGGCTACTCCTGCGATAGCTCCTTGCAATTCTCCCTCCATAACCGCTTGCGCTGTTCCTTGACCATGAGAGATCGTACCAAGCGATAACCCTCTCGCCAACGGATGATTGATCCCTGTTTTATCCATCAGCAAAGGTCCAAGCATGGATCCGACAAAACCAGTTGCCACAACAAACACAGCAGTAAGCGCAGGGTCTCCCCCAATAATCTTTGTAATTTCAATGGCGATTGGAGCGGTTGCATTCTTCACAGCCAAGGAAGCTTGTATGGATTCTGACAAGCGAAATAGTTGTGCAAAGAACAGGGCTACAAATATGGAAGCCAGTGAACCGCTAATAAGGCCGACACCAGCAGGAATGAGATTTTTCATCAAGATGACCCGATTGTTGTACAGCGGTACAGCCAATGCTACCGTAGCTGGCCCCAACAGGTAGGTCATGATCTCCTTGGCCGGACGATATTCCGTCGTATCGATTCCACTTAGTAACAGTATTCCAATGATAACGGCTGTACTCAGGAAGACAATATTCGTTAGTGGCGAAGCGTATCGATTATTTAGCAATCTGCTGCCACAGTATGCACCAATCGTAATGACAATACTAAAAATGGTTAAGGCTGCGTTCACTGTTTGGCTCTCCTTTCTTTTTACGAAGGAGTTGAGCAGTGTGCCCTGTTATAAAGATCCCTGCCAAACCGCTAGCCACCAGGGCCAGGATCAGGACAAGCCCATGTGCAGCAAATAAGGGACCAAAATCCATGAGTCCTACTGCGATGGGAATAAAGAAAAATGCCAAGTGCTTAATGAGGAAGGAGGCCGCTTGCTGTATCCACTTCAATTGGACGACACCTGTTACGAGTAAAAAAAACAGAATGAGCATTCCAGCTACATTTCCAGGCAGCGGAAGATGTAGTGCACCGACAAGCCAATATCCCAGAGCATTTAATATCCATAAAAGTCCAAGTTGCGCAATAAAAATCAGTCCACTTTTCATTATTTTCCCTCTTGTTGAATAAGTTATTAGAATAGTAGATGGGTTTTATTATAGAACTTTTAGAAAGAATAGTACATTTTTTTATTAAATATAAAAATATCCTTTGCACAGCTTCTATATTAATAGAAAAAAGGCCGGTAGTACCGACCTTTTTCCTGCTTACGAGTATTCTGTATACTTACACGGACTAGCGTCCAAACACACCAGTTGGCAATACGCCAAATTGATTCACTGTTGACGCTTGATAAGCTGGAATTGTGGAATATCCAATACCAATCGCCTGTTGTGGAGATGGGTAGCCAGAATTTAGTGCACGCACTTCTTGTACATTGGTGCCAGCAAAGCCTGGTTGGAAAATCGCTTGTACGCCGCTTGCAAATTGTGGAATTGTTGCTGTTTGGTATGTCGGAACAGTAGTCATTCCTGCATTATACACTTGTTGATTCAACTGCTGTTGTTGTTGGAACGGAATCGCTTGATACTGATTAGCAGATCGTGCATAGTCTTGTCTTACTTCCTGTGCATTCGTTCCTGCAAAGCCTGGTTGGAAGATCGCTTGTACACCGCCGCCAAGAGCACCAGGAACTTGCACAGGAATTTGACCTACACCAACATTTGCATTTTGAAACGCAACAGGGTATGTAGGTACATAACCAATTTCACGAGCAATATCTTGTCTTACTTCCTGTGAATTTGTGCCTGCAAAGCCTGGTTGAAATACAGCTTGTACATTACCAAAAGGAGCACCAACCTGACTTGGTTGACTGAACTGGCCTACATTCAAAGGTGCAGCAATATCTTGTCTCACTTCCTGTGGATTTGTACCTGCAAAGCCGGGTTGGAATACGGCTTGTACATTACTAAATGGAGTACCAATCTGACTTGGTTGACTGAACTGGCCTACATTCACAGGTGCAAACCCTCCTTCACGGGCAATGTCTTGTCTTACTGCCTGAGGATTTGTTCCTGCAAAGCCAGGTTGAAATACCGGATGGGATGCATAAAAATTTGCGCTAGTTAATTGGTTTTGTGTATTGTACATTTTCTTATCGCCTCCTGAGTATATTGTCTTCCTTTTTTTTTCTGGTATGCATGATTTTAGAAGAATTTTATCTCATTCTAAAAATGACCTTATTCTTCCGAAAACATCTTATCGTACCCAGTTCTGGGGATAGCTACGTTTTTCGTCCCGGCATATTCATCGATCTTGCCGTCATTGGTACCTTCCATGTAATCGTCACTTACCTGCTCATGCGTAGTAGCCAATCCTTTTGAAACCTCGTCGTTCGATTGATAATCAGCAGGTTCGTATGTTTTATCAGCAAGTTTTTTCGCACTTTCCTGTAACGATTGATTGGATAACTGATTGTCCACTTGCCTATTCCTCCTTAAAAAACTAACCTCTTTGGCTTAACCTCTTACCAAAAAATCTCTTTCATTTAATTAGTGTGCGATCCCCAGAATGAATTTATCCATGATTTGACGTAATTCGACGCTGAGAGGTATACTCTACCTAATTATTGGAAAAGGTGGATTGTTATGAAAAAATCATTTTATGCACTTCTTGCTACATCAGTTATCGCTAGTACATTATTTCTTCCAGTAAGCCATGCCACCGAGAACACACCTGCCTTGATTTCCCCAGCATCTACAATACCTACATCATCTACTGAACCTTCCGTACAGGCACAAGCTCAAACAATTCAATGGAATGTTGAACAACTCGAAGCAAAGAAACTGACCGAAATGAATCTGGAACACTATAAAAAGTTTCTTGGAACTCCTGGTAACCACCTGGTTATCTACGGACTGGCAATGAAAGAACAACTACCGCTGTTGCAAAAACTCTACACCCCAACCGAGGGCAGATTTCGCCTCGACTTAACCTCTATGACTTCCAAGGATCAGGGTGGAAACAGCAATAAAAATATAATCGTACTTCCCGCCTTCTTATCATTGGCTAACGTGAATGGTACCGTACAGACAACTTACGGAACCAAAATTATTACTGCAAGGACCGTAACAGCGGAAAATCTCACTCGTAAATTGCAAAATGAAAACAATGTCTTGCGAAAAGAGTTGGACGATCAGATCGAGAAAGAAATAAGCTGGTATCTCACCAAGTATGAAGAAAGGCGACAACTGGCCTATGACAAACCTGCATTTGATCGAGTCGGTGTAGTGAAGTCGTTCCATTTAGAATCAGGAAGTATTGCACCTATTATCGGTACAGTAGAAGGGTATTGGTTGATTAATAAAGAAAGTAGCCCGGCTTTAGAAAGTAAAACACAATATACCATCCATTCTGATTTCACCTTCAGCAGCCGAATATATAACAGTAGCGTCTATCAAATAGATAGCTATAAAACAGGAATTCAATTGAAGGATGCGGCAGATGAATTGGTATCAGCATCTCCACTTGCAACTAGTCTTTTGCTTGATGGTAACAAAGGAATGAAATCATTTGAATGGCCTGCAACAGGATTCTCAGCACTATTGGATGCGAGTGAGAAGAAAGGGCAACTGGGATCGTATACGTTAACCGTAAAACAAAAAAATGAATTCAAGTCCTTGCCTAATCAATTCCCATTGCTCTTCTCATCTGTCTTTTCTTCGTCCAAACCTACTGTTTCATTCGAGACACAGCATTGGTTCCATACAACTCCGAAAGATAACGAAGAACATTACACCAGCTCCAATGACACGATCACCAATGAATAGCTACTAAATTTTCACGCGAGAGTAGAATGATAGGCGGATAATTGGGGTGAAGAGAAGATGAACAGCTATGTGGTTAGTTTACTGCTGGCATTTGGGGCGGGGTTGTTTTTGTCTGTACAGGGAGCGATTAATTCGTTTATTGGAAAAACAACTGGACAATACGTCATGATCATTGGTGTATCCATTTTTCAAGTCATCTTTGCCTCATTTTTTCTCCTGCGTGCAGGTGGGTCACTTCCTATAAACATAATTCCCTGGTTGGCGATTGCAGGGGCGATGGGCGTGGGCATCATGTATAGCATCTCCGCATCAGTCGGGAATATCGGTACGCTGCTTGTCTTTGTTCTTCTCATCCTTGGTCAAATATTTGCTTCCTCCTTTATTGATCATTTCGGGGCTTTAGGCACACCAAAACAACCACTGAATCTGCATAAAATCGGAAGCTTGCTCGTCATTCTTGCAGGAGTATTCTGGTTAGTCAAATCTTCATAATGAATTAAATCAAAAGACACTTTAACCGCTTTATCGATTAAGCAGTTAAAGTGTCTTTGTTATATCTGCTATGCATTCAGAATGATTATTTCTTACATTGCCCACGATAGTAGAAACGGGGTAGGCCTCCATCTGCTGTTCGTCGTACGGCTGCAGCAGCGATTGGAGAACCTGTGTATCGCTAAAGTCCCGGTTCAGCCACAGCTCTTCATGCTCCTTCCCGATAATAACCGGCATGCGTTCATGGATGTCATCCATAATTCCATTTGGTTCCGTTGTAATAATCGTACAACTATGCACCTTCTGTCCGTTCGGTTTGACCCACGTATCGAACAATCCAGCCAAACCAAAGGGTTCACGATTTTTCATGACAATTCTCATGGGCTGCTTTCCATCCGAAGTTTTTTTCCATTCATAAAATCCATCAACGGGAATCAAACATCGTTTGCGTACAAATAATGTGCGAAATGACGGCTTCTCCTGGATGGTTTCGGCTTTGGCATTAATCAACTTGTAACCAATCGATTCATCCTTCGCCCAAGAAGGAATTAATCCCCAATGCAATTGCCCCATTCTGCGCTCCCCCTGATCAGAAAGAATGGCCGGGATATTTTGACCAGGTGCGATATTGTAACTTGGCAGAAAATCAAATGTAAATGTATGAATACCAAATCGTTTGATTAATTCTGCAGGTTCGGCAAATAATGAGAATCGTCCACACATTCTTTTCCCTCCACTGTTCTATGGAAAAATCATAAATAACGATTATCTATTTTTATGTTGAATCAAATAATTATAGCAAAATTATTCATTGACAACGTGCGAATAGTGTTTATAATATAAACTATATTGTAATAATTATAATTTAACTCCAAATAAAACTCAAATACACTGAGGTGAGCAAATATGAAGCATCAACCAACTCAACAACATAAAAATGCTCTCTTTGCGAAACGTGTGCTTAAATTCCTGGGCAGAAGTATTCCAAAGGTTGAGAAACCGACTTTGACACATGAATAATCAACCCATTCCATTACTGCCAACAAACTGCGAAACCACCTGACTCAACGAAATTAGCTGAGCGGGTGGTTTCTTTATTGATTGAAGTCACTGGTATTTTTGTTTTATTTTTTTAAAAAACCAGCAAAAGTACCAGTAGGAAATCAGCAAAGTGATTGTGATCGTAATCCAACTCCAGTACCATGTCCAGTGTCTGTATTTCACCAGGTCAGTATACTTTTCAAGGATCACCTCGATAATCGTCATTACAGTAGGAAATGACACTATGTAAAGAAGTTTGACCATCCAACTTTTTTCCTTGGGAAAGTGGATATTGAATAAAGCACTGATGGAAGGAAAGAGAAAGAATTCAAACGTAAAACTGATTCGATAAGCGTATTCCATCAGCCGTTCCGGATACTCGATCAATCGATTTTCAACGACAATCGCACCAAACGGCCAGGTCAGTACCTGCATAAATAAAAAGCTGAGTTGGGCTTCCAACAGCTTCTTGCGTGGGACAAACAAAATCAGCAGGATGACCATAACCACCCAGGTAGCTATCAGTATTTTGAGCTCAAAAGACACTAGTATCACCCTTGAAGGTTCGTCAGCATATATGCTTTCCACATATATCGAAAATCAACCCACCCTAGTGCAGTTAATGAAATCTCCTGAAAATCAGCGTGTGAGAGTATACGTATCTCGTTTTGATAAAGAGGGATCAACTGCTTCTTCTCCAATACGTATTGCTCAAGTAGCCTCAGTTGTTTGTGCCTTTCTTCTTTATCCTCACATGGAAACACCCGCAGATATGTCTGCTCTTGAATATACTCGATACCCTCATCATCCAGATGGTTATGGACGAAGCTGTTTTTACTCAGGAGCAAGTCCAGAAATGAAAACTCCCACCAGTCATCCACCGTTGCGCTGTCATGAATGATATCTGCTTTTTCGATGGTTTCAGCCTGGAGTAACACATCCGGTTCGCAAAAGTGCAGCTCAAGCATGATACCAAACTTCTCGCACTGCTTTTGAATCCAGTTAGCATCTTCCACATGATCTTCGTCATCAAATGTGTATAAATGCAAAATTTCTCCGTGACCGCTTTGGCTAAGCAAATGCTGAATTTCATCTGATGAGTGATCAGAATGACTTACTTCTTCATCCTGAGTAATCAATCCAGTAGCCATTTTTTTGCGAATGCCACCTACCTCCTGTATCAGCAAGGAGCGATCAATGATCATTGAAAGGGCATTTCTGAACTGACTATCCCGAAGTGGCCCTTCTTTTACCACGTTCAAACTGAGATACTGGACGCTCTTGTCCAGCCTTTTGGTAAGCTGCCACTTACGCTTATCGCCTGCTTGGGTTTTATCCTGGTAATCGGGATTTGTCTGATAGTGGAGGTCAAAATGTTGACTGGTTGATGGCATAATCCAGAATTCGATCCGATCTAGATAAGCTCTTTCTCGAAAATAAGTTTCAAAGGCCTCCAGGACGACCATCGACTGATCATTGCGAACCAGCTTAAATGGGCCCGTACCGATTAGCAGGTGATTCTCCGAGGCTTTTTTATGCTCCATCAACCCGTTTGGCAAAATAGAGAGTCGCTCATTCCCTACAAAATGCAAAAACAAATGATTCGGACGATGTAATGTAACTTCAACCACCCGTTCATCCAACACTCGGACTTCTTTAATGTCCCGTACCATCCACCGATAGGGAGATTTCACTTTTTTATCTGCAATCCGGTCAAACGTGTATTTGACATCATGTGCAGTCAGCTTTTGCCCGTGATGAAAATAGACCCCTTTTCGCAATAGAAATGTCCACACGGTATGCTCCTGGTTACTTTCCCAGGCAAATGCCAGATGAGGCTCAATCAAATCTTTCTCCACATTCAGTCGGACAAGCGTATCACAGATCTGTTTGATGAGATGATTTTCGGAACGCAACGAGATATTCGCGGGGTCCAATTTCGGCAGTGGATGATCAAGGGGAATTCGCAACGTATCGATTGCCTCTAATTCCCTCTGCTCTATATGAAAACCAAAATGATTCCGTATCCATACAAGAAATTGCTCCTGCAATTGCGGGAAGGCATGCAAATAGTGATCAATCAGCCCTCTCGCTTCGGAAATCTCTCCGTGAAAAACCAATTCTTTGGCTTTTCCCAGTACGAGCTCCTGTGGTTGTATCAGTAAAACAACCGTAGAACGATTCCCTCTGCCCTTGCCCGAACTCCAGACAATCAGATTCTCGTCTACGAGTTTCTTCAATATAAGCTTGGCATTGCGGGGCGTACAGTGAAGGATTTGCGATACTTCCTCCAATGAAATACGAATGGGTGCTGCTGTTTCCTCATTAAAAAGGTGTTGAGCCAGACGAACATAATGATCAATCAATACCATATGCAATCTCTCCAAAAACATGAAAAAAGAGGGGAAATTTCCTACCCTTTTTCCATCTCGCATTCTAGTTTACAGTGTAACGCAAACGATAAAGAGTGTGTAGGAGATGAAAAACTTGTTGTCAGGAACCATGCGTTATCCAAAGTTAGTCTGGATCCGTGCACTGGGAGAATTTCTAACCGGTTTTACGGGCTCTATGTTGACCCCTTTTCTTATTTTTTATCTGCAAGACAAGCTTGGCGGCTCCATTGTTATCCCCATGATGATCGTTGGCTTGCAACCATTGGCAGATATCTGTGTAACGGTATTGGGAGGTAATCTAGCTGATCGATTCGGTCGAAAGCCGATCATCCTGATTGCCCTGGTATTGCAGTCACTAGCGATGGCTGGATTCATCTGGGCTGAGTCCGCCTGGATATTTGCCTGCTTGTACGCACTAAATGGAGTAGGAAGATCACTGTTTATCCCTGCCCAACGAGCCCAAATCGCAGATGCTGTCCCCGAACAGCAACGGGCCGAAGTGTTTGCCTTACTGTCTTCCATTGGGTACATCAGTGTTTCCGTAGGGCCATTCTTCGGGATGCTAGCCTACAAGTCGAATCCAGCGATGTAAGTTGACAGGAGGGGGATCTGCCTCACTGCCTGTAACGTATCCACAGGATTCTTTGCAATTACAATCCCCTTCAAAAAAACGGGCAAAATCATTCATTTTAGAACACCGGAATGTTCTCGGGCTCATGCTGTTTTCATTGCCAATCAGCTTCTTTTATGCACAAGTGGAGACTAATTTTCCCCTCCATCTGAAAAGCAGCTTTTCTGATTATTTGTCTATCGTCGCCTCCATGACTTCGGTAAAAGCTGTACTTGCGATTTGCTTGCAATTCTGGCTAGTCAAAATAACTGAGCGGCTGCCCACTCATCACACAATCCTGCTTTCTTACGCTTGTTTTGTTGTTACTGGGCTAATCTATGGCCTTTCTCATCTATTTTGGTTTTTGCTCGTGGCACAGTTGTTTTTAGTGGTTGGAGAAAGTGTTGGACTTACCCGCCTCCTGCAACTCGTCTCCACGATAGCACCCCCCGATAAAAGAGGCCTCTATTTCTCTTTGTACGGAATACACTGGGACATTTCCAGAACAGTTGGTCCTGTATTGGGCAGCTTCATCCTGATGCAGCATGGGGGAATGAGTTTGTTTATCCTTGCATCTGTACTGCTGCTCACTGGTTGCCTTGCACAATTTATCTGGATAAAACGCATGGTTCCGCTTCAATAGGTGATTCTATGGGAAAAGGAATACACTTTTCTAAAAGGAGTGGAGCTTTCTCATGAAATTGCTGAGACTGGTTGGTGTTATGGTTATTAGCCTCTTTGCCTTTGCCCACGTACACGGACAGGTCCCCACGATTGATACGATGAGCATGCCGGATTCCAGAGGGCCAACAACGGTTTCCATTGTTGAGCAAAAAGATCATACAACTTATATCGATTTTATCTATCCGCAAATTCGTGGCATGGCGAATCCAGTACTACAAAAGCAGTTGAACGACCAGATAAAAGTAAGAGTATATGAGTTGACGAAACGGGATGTATTCGCGGGTGAGAAACAACGTTATTACTGGACCAGGTATGAGATTCCCTATAACAACTCACTAGTAAGCATCCGTTTGAACCAATCCATCAATGTACCTCATGCGGCACATCCAGCAAACTATATCGCTTCGATCACGCTGGACAAAAAAACGGGGAAAGAATTGAAGTTTGCCGATTTGTTCAAACCCAATACACCTTATATTGAAAAAGTGAACCAGCTTACCCGACAAGAAATCAACAAAATGGGGATCAACCTGCTCAAGCCTTTTGAGGGGGTTTCACCGAATCAGGAATTCTATCTAACCAAAGATGCGCTCGTCATCTATGTACAGGAAGGCGAGTATACGCCTCATGCTTACGGCCCCTTGGTGGTTGCCCTGCCTTACGCAGGGTTGCAGGATGTGCTGCGGGTTTCGCTTCCCTAAAAAAACCCTTCACAAATTGGACATATATGATTTATAATGAGCAAGAATTTCCATGTGAATAACACATTATCGCTAGGGGTGCCCCTTTGGGGCTGAGACAGAACAACTCAAGTTCTGGACCCTTACCACCTGATCTGGATCATGCCAGCGTAGGGAAGCGGACGGATTGCTACCTTAACAAGTTTTCGTGAAGGTTCGATCTCGCAGAGAAATGGTCGCCGCTTCCCATCATTGGGGGGCGGCTTTTTTGTGATATGCAGATGGAATATTTCCACTAAATCAAATGGGGTGTCACTTTATGAAATCAACGAAAGATTTAACCAAAATGGCTGTACTTGTAGCAATTGGCACAATTAGCTCACACCTTCTGTATATTCCTACTGGTCTGGCAAAGGCTTTTCCGATCCAGCATGCGATCAACGTCATTGCGGCTGTGTTACTGGGACCAATCCCTGCAGTGGTGGTTGCCTTTGCGATTGCGTTACTGCGTAATCTATTGGGGGTCGGTACACTGCTTGCTTTTCCTGGTGGGATGATTGGGGCATTGCTCGCTGGATTGCTTTATCAACGGTTCAGAACTAAGTGGAGTGCAGTGACAGGTGAAGTTATTGGGACGGGAGTCATTGCTTCTTTGGTTGCTGTACCTTATGCCAGTCTGGTAATGGGTAAGGCGGTTGGGGCTTTTGCTTTTATGCCTGCTTTTGTGGTTAGTAGTGTGATTGGGGCTGTGATTGGTTTGGTTGTTGTTGGGGTGGTTGGGAAAAGAATGAGCCTGCCTTCATTAGAAACAAACCCATATATTTCGGGTGATGACAAGCATTAGAGGAAGATTAAGTGATTGATCAAAATAGAGATTACCCTCTAGATGAAATTCTAGAGGGTAATCTCGTTTTTTAAGGTTGCTCTTTTACTGTTACTGTGAATGTTTTGGTTTCTTGGGTTCCATTTTTACTAATGGTTGCTGTCAAGGTTACCGTTGCGTCACCTGATCCATTCGCTGGACGTGTGACTGTTCCATCCGTTCCTACTGCTGCATTGTCGGATCCCCAGCCTACCGTTGTTCCATTGATTCCTGTCGTCGGCAAGGTTA
>NZ_JBNCMT010000028.1:0-74557 GCF_049846925.1 Brevibacillus nigriterrae | reverse complement strand
CAATAAAGTTGAGCTGATTCTAAACTGCAAAACATTTCACTTGGCTAGTGTTTTGATTCACTATAAAACGCTTTATTGTTCAGTTTTCAAAGAGCATCAGATCAATTGTTTGACAAAGCATTTCGCAACCGCCTAATCAGCGGCGACTCTTATGAGTCTATCACATCAGAACCTTCTTCGCAAGAGGTATTTTTCGGTAACTTCTTGCTCGGCTCATAGCGACAAAAAGTAATATATCAAAAACACTATGTACACGTCAATTGTTTTTTTGAAAAAGTTCTTTCGATGTTTTATTCCTTTGAAATCTCGCTTGAATGGATAAATCATGCAGTTTTGAAGCAGACTAAATCCTAAAGGAAGGTGATCGTTCGTGTGGTGGAAAAAGATGAACAAACCAACGTACAAAGAAAACTACAGTGAATTAAAAACTGTCGAGTCACAACGGAACGAAATCTATTTTGAAGAGTTTCCGGAAGGTCCTTATGGAGCCGCTACCAATGAACAGTTTTTGGGCAAAGCAACAGGATGGGAAGAAGGTCAATATTCCACCCAAGCACAATTTGGCTATGAAAATCGAGAATTACATCAAGGACTGGAACGAGCATATCCAGGTTCCCATTCAGCTAACGAACAACCCGAGATACTTGAATAGGTGTAAAAAACGCAAGACAAAATCCATACATAACGCCCTTCATTCCTCGGCAGAATAAAGGGCGTTCGATTTTACAGTTAAATATGCTATTCTTCAGCAACAACATGGTTGGTTAATGAGCCGATACCTTCTATAGAAACCGTGATTTCATCTCCCGGTTGAAGGGGGCCAACTCCACTCGGTGTCCCAGTAAGCACAACATCACCTGGCAACAACGTCATAACAGCAGTTATCGCCTCTAAAAGTTGCGGAATTTTGATTGCCATCTCACTTGTATTTGAGTTTTGCCTAACCTCTCCATTAACCGTGGTAGTGATCTGAAGGTTATTGTAGTCAAGCTTAGAGGCAATACCAGGACCTAGCGGACAAAACGTATCAAAACCTTTTGCACGGCTCCACTGACCATCACTTGCTTGCAAGTCACGAGCAGTTATATCCAGTGCACAGGTGAACCCTAAAATATAGTCATCTGCATCTGCTGCTTTGATCTTACGTGCTTCCTTCTTGATAACTACAGCCAGTTCCCCTTCATAATGCAGGTTTTGCGTTAGCCTTGGATAGACAATCGCATCTCCTGAGCCAATAACAGCAGTAGACGGTTTCAGAAAGATCAACGGCTCTTTGGGAAGCTGCTTGTTCATTTCAGCCGCATGATCCTTGTAATTCACACCAATACAAACTACTTTTGTTGGAGTGCAAGGAGTTAGCATAGTTATATCCTCTATAGATAACTCCAATCCGGTCATCACAGTGGAGCGATTTGCATCTTTTTTATAGATATCTCCTTCGATCACACGGACTTTATTCTCTTCTTCCACCAGCCATCCGTACTTCACCTTGCTATTCCGCTCGTAGCGAACGATCATTCGCTCTTCCTCCCCCGTGTACTGCTCTCTTTTCTAAAACAAATCAACAACTGCTTCTCTCGGTTTTGTTGTGATGACTTCAATTTCTGTTCTTTCCACGGCATCTTTGACTAAAGCATCTACATCCAGTTTCTGTTCAAACTTCTCGGCAAGATCAATTCGAGGACGGGTAACTGGATTTTTCGGCGTAAAGATTGTGCAGCAGTCTTCATATGGAAGAATAGAAAGCTCAAACGTGTCTATTCGTCTGGAAATATCCGTAATTTCCGTCTTATCCATTCCGATCAACGGGCGAAGAATAGGAATGTTTACGACACTGTTAATGGCATTCATACTCTCAAGTGTCTGAGAAGCGACTTGGCCCAGACTTTCCCCTGTAGATAAAGCAAGTGCCTTCGATTTATGTGCCACAGCCTCGGCAATCCTCATCATGAAACGACGCATAATCGTAATAGTGTAGTCCTCCGGGCAATGCTGGCGAATTTGCGTCTGAATTTCAGTGAACGGAACAACGTGAAGATTAATCGTTCCACCGAATTTGGTCAGTTTATGTGCAAGGTCTCTCACTTTATCCAACGCACGTTCACTAGTAAACGGATAGCTGTGGAAATGAATTGCTTCCAGGGTTACCCCACGCTTGAGCATCATCCAACCAGCAACAGGACTATCGATTCCACCTGAAAGCAACAAAAGCACCTTGCCGCTTACTCCAACAGGCAACCCACCGATTCCTTGAATGGTTTGACAACTAAGGAAGGTTCCTTCTGTGCGGATTTCTACATTCACAACCACTTCCGGATTGTGCAAATCCACCTTAATTCCTTCGATTGAACGCAAGATATGCCCGCCAACCATTCTGCTTACGTCCATTGACTTCATCGGGTAGCGTTTGTCAGCTCGACGTGTCTCCACCCGGAACGTGCGAGGAGGTGTTGGCAATGACTGTATCAATTCGACTGCTTTCGCTTTGATTTGTTCCTCATCTGCTTCAATCTGCACAGTTGGGCTCATGGAGGTAATACCGAATATTTTGGTCAGACGCTCAATTACTTCTGTCGCATCCTCCCCGTTGAGTTCCACATACATGCGACCGTACGTACGACGAACCTTTATCTTAAAGAAGGAACGCAACACGGATTTAACGCTTCGTGTCAGTGTTTCCTCAAAAAAGTCACGGTTTTTTCCTTTTAATGCAAGTTCACCATAACGAATCAAAATTACATCATACTTCATAGCTGTCCATCCTTTACACATTCATATAGGGGCGCAATTGATTCACGCTCGCCTCTAAAGCAACAAGAAATTGCTCAATTTCTTCCATTTTGTTTTCCTGACTAAGACTGACTCGAATGGCGGAAAGCGCCTGTTCCTTTTTCATCCCGGTTGCCATGAGAATCCGACTTGGCTCATTTGCTTTGGAAGAGCAGGCAGAACGAGTCGATACAATAAAACCTTTTTCCTCCAAGGCGTGGACAAGCACCTCTGCCTTGATACCAGGAATGGAGAAATTAATCATATGTGGTGCTGTACCAGTTGCAGGTGTATTTATGACACAATCAGGAATACTCGCAAGTCCCTCACGCAACCTTTTTATACACACAGATAGCCGCAATGCTTCCATTTGCTGTACATCCGAGATTAACTTAATTGCTTTTGCCATCCCAGCAATTCCAGGCACATTCTCCGTTCCAGATCGAATACCACCTTCTTGTCCCCCGCCAATCAGCAAGGGATGAAGGGATACACCCTCTTTTTTAACCAGAATCCCTACGCCACGAGGTCCATGAAATTTATGTGCAGACAAGCTTAACAAATCGATGCCCCACTCACGAATTTGGAGAGGAATTTTGCCAAAGCTTTGCACCGCATCGACATGAAAAAGAATACGAGGATATTCTTTCAAAAGTTGCCCAATTTGCTGGATCGGCTGTATAGTTCCCAGTTCGTTGTTGACATGCATGATGGACACGAGAATCGTTTCATTGGTGATAGCCGCTTTCACTGATTTAGGCGAAACTCGTCCATTTGAATCCACAGGCAAATAGGTTGTCCGAAAACCGAATTCTTCTAACTGTTTACAAACACTGTACACAGCAGGATGCTCTACTTGTGACGTGATTATATGTTTTCCCCGGTTCTGGTATTGAAACGCAATCCCTTTTAGAGCCAGATTGTTGCTCTCCGTACCGCCCGAGGTGAAAATGATTTCACCTGGTTTTACCTGCAATGCTGTTGCTGCAATACTGCGGGCTTGTTTTACCACTTTCTCTGCTTCGACTCCCAGATGATGCAGAGACGAAGGATTCCCGTAATACGACTGCATTGCCTTTGATACCACTTCAACCACCTGTGGATGCGGTTTAGTTGTGGCACTGTTGTCAAGGTAGATCACAGAAGACACCTTCCTCTTGTAAAAACTACCTATCATCATACCCGATTCGGGTTGTAATGTACTACTTTTAATTTGTTTTTATTCTACCCCAAACGCTCGTTACTGAACGTGAGGATGTTTGTCAAAAAAATGTCACAAAGCAAGCGCTTACATCCAAAAAGGGTACTTTACGGAACCAAATTAAATTGTTAGAATAATCTACAAATTCAGATGTGAAACATTGATGGACTTAGTTAATTAAAAATTAAAAGGGGAGACACAACGATGAGTGCAGCAGTAGAAGAACAGATCAGAAGAATGGAAAGCGAATTAAAACGTCTACAATCCGAACTGGATAAAATTCGCCGTCAATCCAATGAGTTTGAATATGTAGATACAGATGTCTTCTTAACTGAGGTATATAACGGATAATGTCAATTATTTTTCTATATAGGAAAAAAAGGTAGTCAGCAATTGGGAACATGAGCTGGGTGCCATTTTTTTTACCCTTTATCAATAAAAAAAGTCCCTTTTGAACAAGGGACGTTAATTACTATATATTTTCAAGAAGAGGTACTGCTTCCCCGTAGACTCCATTGAACACTTCTGTCGCTGGTCCTGTCATGTACACACGATTGTTTTCTTCTCTCCACTCAATCTGAAGGTCTCCGCCAAGCAAGTGTACTGTCACGGTTCTTTCGGTTTTATTGCCGAGTATTGCCGCTACTGCTGCTGCACAAGCTCCTGTACCGCACGCTAACGTTACTCCTGAACCCCTCTCCCATACCCGGAAAAGAATTTCTTGTCGATTCAGGATTTGGATAAACTCGACATTGGTTCTTTCTGGGAACAAATCGCTCCATTCAATCTTTGGTCCGAAGGTAACTACCTCATCCTCATCGATCTTGTCCACAAACAAAATGGCGTGCGGGTTTCCCATTGAAACGGCTGTCATTTCATAAGTTCTTCCTTCGACGGTCAACGGATACTCGATTACCTGCTCATGGGCTTCGCCAGACATGGGTATTTCTCCACGAGTCAAGCGTGGCTCTCCCATATCAATGGTGATGAGCTTCACCTTGCCATCCGCTCCTGCTTCAACTACTGGACTTACGATGCCACCCAGGGTTTCTACTGTAAATTGCTGTTTGACAGTCAATCCATGATCGTACACATATTTACTTACACAACGAAGTCCGTTGCCGCAGTTTTTCGCTTCACTTCCGTCATTGTTGAACACTCTCATCCGAAAGTCTGCAACTTCCGAAGGCATGATAAGAATCAATCCATCTCCGCCAATTCCAAAATGACGATCACTTACTCTTCTGGACAGTTCAGGCAGGTCTACGTTTATTAAAGGCTCCTCAAAACAATTGACATAAACATAGTCATTACCCAGTCCGTGCATTTTTGTAAACTTCATGCCTGAAGACCCTCCACATCTTTCTTTCCATTTATCTGACTATTTGATTGCATCCATCATATCATACTGATTCCTGAAGGAAAATGCTCTTTGGTGTTGACAAAAGTGTGCTACTCTGGGAAAAGAATAGGGAGAAGAACCAATCTGTTTGGAGGCTATGTCACATGGAGACTACATATGTATTAGGTACAACCAATCAAGCCAAGCGTTCTGCTGTTGTACTTGCTACAGGAGTTGAACCGATCTGTGTCAAAGTTCCCTCGGAGGTGTCTGATCAGCCTCTCAGCGAGAATGAGACGACTTTGGGTGCAATTAATCGAGCGAAAAATGCACTTCTTTCCTGCCCTGCCGCAACCATTGGATTGGGACTGGAGGGCGGGCTTCATTTCGATGATCTGTTTACGAAGCAATGGTACCTGCTCTCTGTCTGTGCAGCTTGGGACGGGAAGCACCTATATGTTGGAAAAGGTCTATATTTCCCTATCCCTAATCAAGTAGGAGAACTGGTAAAAACACAGGGAATCGAGTTGAAGACAGTTATTGATCAATTGAGTGGAACAACAGAGAGCAACCATAAAGAAGGTGCCTACGGCTTATTTACGAATGGCAGCATCACTCGTGCAAACGTCTTTCGTGATGCAGTTATCGCTGCCCTGACACCATTTGGTTCTCCACTCTATCAGTAACCCACCCCAAACAAGCTGTAACAAAAAACCTCTCCGCCATGGAGAGGTTTTTGCCTGTAGACCCCCGGTTAACGGGCTATAAAATACGGATAGATAATCAAGGCACCCAGAATGGCAACAGCTCCTACGATCATTGCCCATGTACCAAGCGTACCCGCATTGCGTCTTGCAGCCAGATACCCAAGGACAATTCCTACTGGCGCAAGCAAGTAGGGCAACAAAAACAGGGAGAGCAGCGATAATCCCAGCCCAACCATGCCCAGCCCGCCTGCAGCATCTCTGGTTTCATTTGGTCCAGTAACGGGAGATCGAGTATTGAATCGTTCGTCCGATCTTGCATCGATTCGTGGCAACGGAGATGCCTCTGCTGCCATTTCGTATCGGGTCTGATTTTCCAGATCCTCTCGACGATTGGCAATTTTCTGGGGATTGTACCCATCAGCCTCGTTTGTCATCGTCTCGGAAGTTACAGGCAAGTCAGTCGATCTTACATCCTTCGCATCATCTGAACCATTTGCTTCCAAGCCAACATAACGTTCAGTTTGAGTCCGTGGATTATAGGCAATATTTCCCCCTGTCCGAGTAGCATCAGGGCTGAAAACGGCTCCCATCCACGTATCCGCCGCGAACTCCGTATCAGCAAATTCAGTATCTGTCGTTGTCCTTCCCGAAGTACTTGAAACCTGTCTGCTACCCACTGTACTCCCGGCTGTCTCGACACTTCCAGATGATATCGGAGTATTTACTTCCTCCTGATTAGCACTCATTCGCTCGTTGTTTTCGTTCGCCATGATATGCCCAACCCCTTTTCCACAAAGGATTTTGATGAAGGAAGTAGCTTTATTGTCTGCTCAAGGTGTACAATTTAAACTGGAGGCGAGAGGATGAAACAGATCAAAAACCTAACGATTGGCATTGATATTGACGGAACAGTGACCGACCCGGGCAGTATATTGCCTTTTATGAACGAAGCGTTTGGCAGAAATTTATCATTGGCTGACTGCTTCGAATATGACTTGTCCAATGTGTATGGAATCCCAAGTGACGAGTTGAACCAATGGTTTGATGAGCAAGGGGATGTCCTCTACGGTTCCGCTTTGCTGCATCATATGGCTGATAAAGTTTTGCAGCAATGGTATCAGACACACCGGCTTGTTTACATCAGTGCTAGGGACAAAAAACACCTGCCAATCACATTTGAGTGGTTCGAGCGTTTCCAGATTCCTTATCACGATGTTGAGTTAATTGGTTCTCACGATAAAATTTCTTCTGCCCGCAAATGGGGAGTTGAGGTGTTCCTGGAAGACCGATTAGAAAATGCATTACAATTATCAGAAGAGCTGCACATACCCGTGCTGTTGTTCGACACACCCTATAATCAAGGCAAGCTTCCTTCTTTGGTCAAACGGATTTCCACTTGGGAAGAAGGGCATCACCTATTGCAGGATCTCCCGATTCTAATGAAGTAGCTGAAAAAACATATTTTCGTACCGATGAAAAAGACGCATCTCTTTGTAGAGATACGTCTTTTTCCTGTTTATTTTGCGTTTTTCGGCTTAAAGGTGTGACAACAGGTTTGAGCTGAACTGTTAGCTTTGTCCTTGTGCTCACTGTCGTAACCATATTCGCCCGCAAATTCCGTGTTAAAATTTTTGTTAGCGTGTTTATCCACTTCTACCATGATCATGTCCGCATTACAGTTGTTGCCTTGACCCCAATAAGAACAGTTGGAAACGCTGCATTTGACTGCTGGCATGTTTCATTCACCCCCTGAATCTAATCTTGACCAGAGGGGTTGAGCTTATACCAACACCATTACAGTGTTAAACCACCATCAATGCTCAAAACAGCGCCATTAACATATCTGCCTGCGTCTGAGGCAAGGTACAAGTAAGCGTTGGCAACATCGGAAGGATCGCCCAAACGTCGAAGCGGCACACGCTCTTCCATCAGTTTTAACACTTTTTCAGGAACTGCTTTGGTCATTGGTGTCTCGATAAAACCTGGGGCAACGGCATTACAAGTAATTCCTTTGGGGCCCAATTCTTTGGCCCACGTCTTCGTCATAGCAATGACTCCACCTTTTGTGGCAGCATAGTTGGTTTGCCCGAAATTGCCGTGAATGCCCACTACCGATGACGTGCTGATGATTCGGCCAGCGCCACGTTCCAGCATGTACGGAACAACAGCTTGTGTACAATTGAACACGCCCGTCAAGTTAATGGCAATTACCCGGTCCCACTGCTCTTGCTTCATCTTGGGCAGTGTCGCATCGGCCGTGATCCCTGCATTATTGATTAGAACATCGATTTGCCCAAAGTGTTCATTCACGTTTTTGGCCATTTGCTGTGTTTTTTCATGACTGCTTACATCCACCTGAACAAAATGAGCAATTCCACCTTGACCCACAATTTCATCAACTACTTCTTTTCCACTTGCTTCTTGATAATCAGCAACAACTACTTTGGCCCCTTCTTGCGCAAAAAGGAAGGCAGCCGTTCGTCCGATCCCGCTTGCACCTCCCGTAATGATCACTACACGGTCACGCATTTGCACAGGAATCTCCTCCTTATCCAATTATGTCACCCTACGATACCTTGTTTCCTTCTATAGACAGCCAGTAAAAGCGAATTCTAAAATAGAATATAATGTTATGTGAAAAACGTCTCGACGTTTTTACCGAAGTAAATGCCAGATGTTACGCTGAGGCACCTTGTCATAAAAGTGGATGTGCCCGCTTGCGGGCAACAAAACGGTCATGACCGTTTTGATACGATTGGTTTACTCATTATCTGTATGGTAGTTACATATGAGTTACAAATTTGTGAAAGAGTGGTAATTGATATGCCTTCAGAGCGAGTGGTTCTCATCACGGGCGGATCAAGCGGTCTTGGTCTCGCCTTGGCAAAGTATCACATTGAAAATGGCGACATTGTTGTTATCACGGGTCGCTCGGAATCAAAGCTGCAAAAAGCAAAAGAATCCCTCGGGTTACCAGCGAAATTGCACCTGTATCCACTCGGTGTTCAGAACAATGAAGATGTACGCGCCTTCTGTGCATGGGTGAAGATTCAGTTTGGACGGTGTGATATTTTGTATAACAATGCGGGAGCAGCTACGTTCAAGCCTCTGTTGGAGTTAACCCCCCAGGAGATCAAAGAAATGCTGCAAACCAATATTGATGGTGTCATCTTTATGACCCGAGCATTTTTGCCAATGATGACTGAGCAAAAAACAGCTCATATCGTAAATATTGCTTCGCTTGCAGGAAGAGTGGCTACTGCCAAGGCTTCCGTTTATGCTGCTTCTAAAGCTGCGATGATCCGCTTCAGTGAAGGGCTGCGACATGAAGTTCCCAAACACATCCATATCATGTGTGTCATGCCTGGGCCGATTGATACTCCTTTTTTGGAACAAGCCGACAATACGGGACAATATCGCAACAAGGTGATGAACTACCTGTTGTCTCCGGAACAAGTGGTAAAAACAATCATCCGTGGGATCGAATCAGGCAAATGGGAGGTCACCTTGCCAGGTAAGCTACACCTGTTATCCAGTTTGTACCAATTTCTCCCACAAGCAATCAAACAAATGGTTTCTCCGCTCATGAATCGCAAATAATTTATTTCAATTGACGCAGCGGACGTAGTGAGGCCAATCCGACCAGAATACAGCCAAGTGCAGAAAACAATAGCAACTGCATCACACCGAATGAATGAACCAAAATCCCTGAGAAAAAGGCGCCAAGCGGCATGCCAAGACCAGTGATTGTCCGTGCTGATGTAATAACACGACCCAGCATTTCATCTGGTACTTGTCGTTGCAAATACGAGACGTACAAAACATTGTATGGAGAAAAACAGATTCCAGCGACAAACAAGGAAAACATAGCCACAGGAAGCCCCGGCCAAATGGCAAGCGGAAGTGTGGTTACCCCCCACAATAAAATAATACTGGACAAGCTGTATCCTACGGGAAATCTCCACGCTTTGACACTAAACCAACCGGAACCGACAAGCGCTCCAAGTGCCAGCGATGCCCACAGAAGGCCAAGGGTAGAAGCTTCCCCTGCTAGTTGCTCATTTGCGTAAAAGGGCAGCGCCACTTCAATTGGGCCGTATGCCATATTAAAGAAGAGAGTAATAATAAGAAGCCAAATAAAAACAGGGTTTCGCAAGATGAATTGATAGCCTGTAAGCAGTTCTCCCGCAAGTGGTGGTTTGGTGTTTCCCTGCTTAACAGGAGATGCCGGAAGCTTCAATCGGAAAAAGCAAAATGCGCAGACAAAAAAGCTGAGTGCATCGATAAGTAACACTGCCTTTTCACCAATAAGTCCGATCAAGAGCCCCGCCAGTGCAGGACCAAATAAATATACGATTTGCCACTGGCTTTGCATGAGTCCGTTTGCATTTGTCAGCATTTCTTTATCACCAATGAGTGCCGGAAGCAAGGTCTGCGCACCTGCAGAACTTAACGGTGATAGCATTCCGAGTACCCCCACTATCAGGATGATCAGCCATATTGGCGATTGGAAGAATGACAAAATTGAAACCAGCAGCACAACGATAATTCCTCGAAAAAGGTTGTCCCAGATAATCAATTTGCGACGGTCAAATCGATCCAGCAGTATGCCAATGAACAGACCCGAAACGAGACTGGGCAAAAAGTATGCGCTGACCAGGGTTCCCACTACTGCCGGTGAATTCGTCTGCTTTAGGAAAAACCAAGTCAGCCCCATCCAGCCAAATTGATCACCTAACCCTGATAGAAACAGGCCTAGCCAATACCAGCGAAAGGATGGTTTCGTTAATACCTCGTTCAATGGGTTATCCCTCTCTTTCCCTACCGAAACCAGCTTCCTTATAAAAAGCGACCCTCCCTCTTCATAAGGAAAGCCGCTCATTCAGTATTTATTCTATGCCTGATCAGACGTCGGTCCCAGCGGACTAACTGCTTTCGCTGGTTTACGCCCCGCTAAAAACACTCCACTTAAGATAAGCCCAAGCCCCGCAACCAATGTCCAATGAATGGATTCATCCAGAAGCAGATATCCCCACAAAATGGCTGTTACCGGGACAAGATACGTGACCATCGAAGCAAACTCTGCACTGCCAGCCTGTACTAGGTGATAAAACAATATGTAGGCAACTCCCGAACCCAGTGTTCCAAGGCCTAACAACGCCCAAATGACATTCGGGTCCTGAAAAAGGGGAGCAAATGTAAGCGATTCGAAGCCAAAGGCAACAATGCCACTTGCCACATTCCCTACTAGCAACGTACTGAGTGCAGTTTGATACATCGATACACCATGCACTTTTCTTTTCAAAACATGGGAAGAAAGACCATAAAAAAAGGTAGCTGCCAACATCCCGAAAAACCCAAGCGGGTCAATGGAGATGATATTTACAGGATTGATGTCCAACAGAACGAGTAAGCCACAAAAACCAACTGCCATCCCCAACCATTGATTGCGAGTGCCTTTAATATGAAACAATAAGAATCCCACAATCATCGTCCACAAGGGAGTAGTTGCATTCAGCACGGATGCCATACTGCTGGTCACTCTTGTTTCACTGAATCCAATCAAAGCCCACGGAACTGCTGTATTGAACAATCCCACAATGAGCAGCGGCTTCCAGGGCAACTGGCGCAATCCCAGAGGCTTTCGCAGCAAAAACATAATAACGAGAATCGTCACAATCCCGAATCCTGAACGCAAAAATGCGATAGACCAAGGGCCAAAATGCGTAAGCAACACCTTGATAAAAAAGAACGACCCGCCCCAAATCAGACTGAGCGAACCTAAGAAAACATACAATATCCGAGGCATTTGAAATCCCTACCTTCTCATCATGCGGCATGCCTCATTGTAACACGTTTTTGAATAAACAGAAAAATTTTTCTTGTGGCGCCAAGCGTTCAAGTGTTACAATACGTTCAAGAATATTTGAACGTTCAATTTAAAGGAAATGTACAAACAAAGTAGAAAGGTGATTCCCATGAAAAAGTACTTTGTCATCGAAACCCTCGAACAGATGAAGGCGGTCAGTGATCCGCTCCGCATTCAATTGATTACCATGCTTCTTGTAGAAGAACTGACAGGAAAACAGCTTGCAGAACGAATCGGGCAGTCTCCCTCCCGCATTCACTACCATCTGAAAGAACTGGAGACAAACGGCTTCATAGAGGTAAAACGAACTGAAGAAAAAAACGGCATCATCCAAAAGTTTTACCGTTCGACTGCTCTTGATTTTGTCATCAGTGAAGAGCTTCTGCCACATTTGCGTGAAGATACGACATTTGCTCAAGAGATCATTGTGAATCAGTTACGTAGTGCAATCTCCAGAGTATACAAATCCCCTGATTCTTCCTTCCAGAAATTTGCTGAGCTTGAGGATAAACCGCCATTCGTAGCCGTAGTAGGAGAAGCCAAACTTCCCCGTGAGGTGATCAACGAGTGGTTGACCCGATATGAAGCTCTTTTGCAAGAATTGTGGGAAAAAGAAAGAGAGTACCAGGCACAAATTGATGCTGGTGAAGCTCGGGACCTAAACGAGATATTTTACCTGTTAAATGTCGGTTTTATGACCAACGAGCAGCATTTCCTTCCCGATGATGACCGACTGCCTGAAGGTTATGAGATGCTTTCACCAATCGTTGTAAAAAGGAAGGATGATCCAGAATGAAAGCAGAGCAACTCGATACGCCAATCTGGAAAAATCGGAATTTCATCAGTCTGTGGATCGGTACGGTCTTCTCCGCAGTAGGTGATGCCTCTATCTTCATCCTGCTCTCGTGGTTTGTTGTTGACGTGACGAATTCGGAAGGGATATTAGGTACAGCTCTGTTATGCATGTCACTCCCTCGTCTGTTTTTTATGCTGGTCGGTGGAGTCATCGCTGATCGATTCAATCGCAAGTATGTCCTCGCAGCTTCGGTGCTTGCACGGGCCATCGTCCTTGGTTTATTCAGTTTATTTTTGATGCAGGGAGTGGGTGAGTGGCTCACTACAGGCGTTTACATCATGTCAGTCATCTTTGGGATTGTTGATTCATTCTTCTGGCCTGCCAGATCGTCTATTGTTCCGCAAGTCATCGCAAAAGAAAAATTAGCGGCTGCAAACAGTATTATGGAAACTTCTCAGCAATTGAGCATGATTGTTGGTCCACTGTTTGCTTCCTTCCTCCTCTTTTCGAAGAATTATCCACTGATGTTTTTCTCCATCAGCATTGTCTTTCTCATGAGCATGGTTGCCATTCTTGCAATGAAAATGGGGATACAGACTGATTCAGATACTCACACAGAAGAGACCAATGCGAAGTCTTCCATGCTTCAAGACACCCTGGCAGGGATTCGTTATGCGAAAAGTATTCGCTCCATTGTCATTATCCTGTTTTTGGCCCTCTTCATTAACTTGATGTTCATGGGCCCGCTTCACATCGGACTTCCCGTGCTGATCAAAAAATTAGGTTGGGAAGGAAGTACATTTGGTTTCTTGCAGGGAGCTGTCGGTGTTGGTGCGATCGCCGGTGCCTTGATTACAGGGCTCGCCAAAGGGTTCCGGGGCTACTACGTTTACCTGGCTGCTTTCATTGGCATCCTCGGCCTATCCATCTCTGCGCTTGGATTAATGACTGCTTTACCGTTTGGGCTTGCAGCCATGTTTATCGCCGGATTCTGTATTAGCTGTACCAATATTCCCATTTTTACCTTTATCCAGACGGTTGTGGAAGACCGCATGCTGGGTAGAGTCATGTCCCTGTTAACCATGATGGCAAGTGGTCTTGGACCAGTCAGTTACGCTCTTGCTGCCTTTATTTTAGAAAAAGGCGTGGCTACTCCGGCGCAATTGTTGCTTGGTGGTGGTCTGTGTCTTGCCATTATCGGATTTGCCTGCTTTTTGATTCGGGATTTCCGCCGAATGGAGCAGCATCCTGCATGGCAACAGTCGAACAAAGGTCTAACAGAAACAAAACAGCCCGTCGCCTTGTAAGCGATGGGCTGTTTCTTTGATTACCATATGTATTTTCCTCGATTATGAAGTCTTCCACTTGGCAAGCTCTGTCTGGAACTTGTCATTTAACACTTTGATATAAGTTCCTTTCATTCCAAGGGAGCGAGATTCAAGCACCCCGGCACTTGCCAATTTACGAAGTGCATTGACGATGACAGAACGGGTAAGTCCAGCCTGATCTGCCAATTGACTGGCGACAAGCAATCCTTCTTTGGCATCCAGTTGTTCCATGATTTTTTCGATAGCAATTTGCTCGCTGTACGAGAGAGAAGACAGGGCAATCTTAGCAAATGTTTTCTCACGGACTTCGCTTTCAATCTCTTCTGTACGATGGCGGACAATTTTCATGCCAATTACCGTCGCTCCAATCTCAGCAAGGATCATATCTTCCGTATCGAATGCACCATAGGCTCGCAACAGAACGAGCGTACCCAATCTACCGCCACCTGCGATAATCGGCGCAATCGTTGTCGTCATTTGTGGGAACAGATTTGTCCATTCTGAAGCCAGCATACTGTACGGGTTATCGATGCCCACGTTGGCAAGTGAAGAATTTACCTCAAGCAGCTTATAAGCATAATCCTTGGGTAAAATATTCTTGCCCTCTTCTTGCAAACTAAACTCTTGTGACAATCCATTACCGAGAACAATACCGTCGGATGTAATGATATAAACATTACATGAAATGACCTCTGACAGTAGCTTGGCAATCTCCTGATAGCTTACTCCGCTGCCCCCCATCGTTTTCTGGAGCATAGAATTGATCTTTCTGGTTTTTTCTAATAAATTCATTGGAAAATTCCTCCTCTTTAGTTCATGCTCACAGTATTGTCAGAAAAATGCAGCCACATACATACGAATGCAAAAAAAAAACAGGATGCCTGCTTTCAAGGCTCCTGTTTTCACTCTTCTTTCATTTCACGCAGCAAGCGATTGACGGTCTCTCGTCGCACGCCAATCAGTTGTCCAATTTCCTCCTGTGTCAGCAACTCAAGAATCGGAATTTTTCCCAGATAAGTATGAAACCACTCATACAACAAGTTCAATCTCTCCCGAGGCGTAACCACGGTTAACTGATCGATTCTCTGTTGCATCGTACGCAGTCTGCTCTGTAAAAGCAATGCCACGTCTCTGTATTGTACTGGATCATTCGCAAGTCGTTTATACCAATCTTCCGCAGGAATAACCTCAATTTCACTCGTCATCACTGCAATAGCAGTACCGTGGTATTCCTTTGGTGTAATTAAAGAATGATGAGGAAAAACCTCGCCCGGCAACAAGAAGTTAAAAAGAAAAGTCGTCCCATCCTCTTGCAAGCGAATCACTTTCAAAAGGCCACTATTCAGTTTAAAGAGTGGTCCTGACTCCCCTTGACGAAATAACACTTCTCCTTTATGCAGGATCAATTCGTTCACCTCTCTGTCAAAAATCATGTTAGTAGAATCACACTTACTTAGTAAACTTTAAAGTATTGTAATAGTATTAATGAGTAAATGGAGGTTTTTCTTTTGAATTCAATGCTTACTTTATATGAACAGCTTGGTGGAAAAGAAGGAATTACCAAAGTGGTTGATCGCTTTTACGAGAAAGTATTAGCGGACGCAACGATTAGTCATTTTTTCCATCATACTGATATGAAAAAACAGGCCCTTCACCAAACACTGTTTATAAGTTGGGTAACTGGTGGTCCTAATCAATATACTGGGAATAGCATGGCCAGAGCACACGAAGGAATGAATCTGCAAGAAGAACATTTTCAGGCCGTAGCTACCCATCTTGTATCCAGTTTGGCAGAGTTCGGTGTCAGTGAAGAACAAATCAATCAGGTTGTCTCCAAACTACTTAGTATGAAAGCGGAAGTCCTGCATCGCTAGTAAGTAAATAAAACGAGCCAAGCAGGAAAGAACTTGGCTCGTTTTCTATTATATCAGTTCAATTGTTGATATTCACGTCTGATCTGTGACATTTTTTACAGTTATCGCAAATTTCTTTGAATGAGATCATCAATGAAGTCAGCAATGTCTTCCTCAGGACGTTGTAAATCCGCTGCGGTTAAACGGAAGCGAGCATATCGCTCATCCATATTAAACGCTTCTTCCATTGCACCAAAGAATCCACGCGCCCGCTTGTCAAGTTCGAGCAATACTTCCAACTCCGACTCCTTCAAAAAGAAGACAACCTCAAGCTCTTCCAGACGGCTGCGATATTTTCCTGTCGGGCGGAATTCAAACTCCTGGACAAATGGGTATTTACGTCCCAAATGGCGGTTGTATTCACAATCGACCTTAAATAACTGGAAGCCAACGTCTTCTACCGCATCAAGCACTATTTCCATTAATGGATGAGGCAGTACCTGAATAAAATCAGAATCTCCCGGGTCAATCGCATTTTTAATATCGAGACCAGTACGGAGATACACCGGCTGTCTGCCCATGGTAAGTGGTGTTTCATATGGAAGCTGGAAGGAGAACGCAAGAACCTTTTGTTCCTTTGGCTGCAGGACAAACCGTTCTGCCAATCGTTGCTTCGCCAGGATGCACTCTTCCTTTACCTTTTTATCATCGTACTCTCGCTCGTAATGCGTGATGACGTACAAATAAATATCGTCAATCTCCTGCTCCACATCTCCACCTGTAATATACACATCTCCGCTAACTGTATCTCCTGGTTCCAAAGAATCATTATGCAACCTTGTATCTACTTTTGCAGAACCAACACCAACGCTCGCCAAAATTTTCTTAAAGAATGACATGATTTCCTCTCCTTACAATTGGGGTTTTGAACAATTTTGCTGCCTTACCTTTTTACGAACGAGAACAGGGATCGGTTTCAATTCAATTGTCAGATATCTATTTTTACCTGGACGGTTACGGAGAGGAAGAGAACTTTGGAGATGACTGCTGTTTTGAGTCTGACTTCCGTGACCTTCCCGTTAATCACGTATTCTCGCCGATATAGCATTTCATGGAGGATCAGGTGAACTTCTTTCACCTGATCTACTTTCTTCCCTTTCAACGGTGCCAAATCCTTCTCCAATAAGCGAACCACTTCTGCTTCAGTAAAAGCATCCGGTCGTGGATCAAGCAGCGTGACCTGAATCTCTTCAATTTGAATGTCCTGCTTTTTTCTTGCCACCTTTTGTGAGTGCCTTAAATTTAGCAACTCTTCTTCCAATCGTTCATTTCTTAGATCCAAATTCCGATTAATCAACATTAGGTGCTCCATCTCTCGCCCGTACAAAAAAAGAAACAGCCCACTTCCTACCAGCATGCCAAAGACAAACAGTACCAGATATCTCTTCCAGTAAGTGATCCGATCTGATTTCATGTACGTACCTGCACAAGCCAATGAATCGTAATCGTTCCCACATGAGCTCCGACAAAAGCAGCAAGGATCAGGATCAACTGTTTGAGCACAGGTGAGAAATTACCGAGAAATATTTTTTCAATTTGTAAAAACGAATCAAACGTTCCACCAAGGGCACCCACCAACCCCCAAATCTTGAGTTGGTTTGCCAGTTCCATCATCTTTACCAGTGGAGGTTGTCTTGCATCAAATGGCGGCTGATCAGCCAGAAAAGAACCAATCCCACCAAAAATGGAACCACCAATCACAATCCCGTAAGCAACAAAAAACGTGAGAACCACCTGGAACATTCGCACCGCACTCCCCCGGAAGCGTATGATTACACTTACGCAACAAGTCCGACTTTTATGAGCGCAAATACCCAAAACACACCAGTCAAGTTTCAGGTGATAACCAACCATACTAATGAATAGCTTGCATACTGATAAGGGGGTGTTGAGCATGGCCAAAACGGGCAAAATCGCTGATAAAAACATGCCGATTGGAAAAAGCGAAGATGTACAGTACAACTCAAGAATGGCAGATGCAGATGATGTAGAAGCCCAAAAGCGGGCAGATGCGGCCGACAACAGGCAAGAGATTCGCCCATAATTTCGAGAAACAATGGAAAGAAAAGCTCTTACGCTGTGATAACCTTCATGACGTAAGAGCTTTGTCTACAGTTGAAACAATTATTTTTTTACTTCAACGATACGTTTTTCCACTTGCGGTTTTACTACTTTTTGTTGGATTAACGCTTCTTCTACCACGCTGAACAGCGTCAAGCCGGTGTTGAATGCATTTGCCTTTTTCAAGGAAGTGTATCCATCTCCGCCGGAAGCAACGAAGTCATTAGTTGCCACTTTGTATGTTTTCGCAAGATCAAGTGGTTGACCCCCAACTTTCACTTCGATCACACGTTGTCCTGCTGGTTGAGCCGGGTCGTAGCTGAATGACATGCCGCTCACTTGCGGGAAGCGACCTGCGCCTTTCTCTACTTCACTTACTCCACTTTCCAACGCCTGTTTCAATTCTTCACCCGTTACTTCCACTACTGTGAGTGTATTCGGGAATGGAAGGAGCGTGTACAGACCTTTTTTGGTAATATCTCCTGCTTTCAACTGCGTGCGGATACCACCTGCATTGGTCAAAGCAACATCTGCCTCATGACCTTTGATCGTTTTCGTACGAGCAAGCATAATATCGGTAATCAGGTTTCCGACATTCGTCTCACGGGTACGAACAAGCGCACGATCTCCGTCCAAATCCACTTCAGACTTCGCAATGACCACATTCATGGAATCGTCTACTTTTTTCACGATGTCTTTAACCATTTTATCTACTTCTGGATCTGGTTGTACTTTCTCGTTGTACTCGGCAATTCCACCACTGAATGTAACCAGTTCATTTTTGTAATAGAACAAATCTGCACGTCCAATGGATTTGCCGTACTCCCAGTCTTGGACAATGTATGTACCGTTAACTAACTCAGGCTCCTTGATTTGTGTATGGGAGTGACCACCAATAATCAGATCGATTCCCGGTACGTTTTTGGCGATTTCACGGTCCACATCAACACCCACGTGAGAAAGAAGAATGACGTGGTCAGCTTCTTTTTTCAGTTCTGGTACAACTGTTTTCGCAATTTCAATTGGATTTTTGAAAGTTAAGCCTTTTACGTTATCCGGGTGAGTCAAAATTGGTGTATCCTCTGCTGTCATGCTGAAGAACACGAATTTTTTACCGTCAATTTCTACTTTGTAAGTTGGAACCAACAGTTGTTTGTTATCTTGTGTAAAGATGTTTGCAGAAAGCAATGGATATTTCAAACCATCTTTCAACTTGAGCAATTGCTGGTAACCGAAGTCAAATTCATGGTTACCTGCAGCCATTGCATTAAATCCCATGTGATTCAAGATAGGAAGGATCGATTCGCCCTTCATCTGATTGACAAAAATCGTACCCTGGAAGGTGTCACCTGCATCCAGCAACAAGAAGTTTGGATTTTCTGCACGCCATTCTTTAACCAGCGTGTTCATTTTTGCATAACCGTACTCTTTTCCACTTGCATTCTCTTCAATATGCCCATGAACATCGTTTACGTGTGCAATGGTAACTTGTGTCGTAAGTGCGTCACCCAAGGCAGTAAAGAAGTTGCCTCTCGTTACGTGTTTTGCTTCTGCCAATTCAAGAGTAACTCCGAGTTTTTTCCCAATTTCGTTTAATTCTGCTGCAGAAACAGGAGCCATCGGAGTTTTGGATTGCTTGTCCGTCAATGCACCTTTGGACACGGCCCAATTAATGTAAGGAGCTGACCAGTGTCCCCCTTTTACAGGAGTAACTGTTGCACCGTTTGCTCTAGCAAAAATGGTGATTGCTTCTGCCAGAGAAATACTTTTATCTAGTTGGTAATCACCTGTTTTGGATTCACTAATGACGCCCTTTTTAACGAGCCAGTCCACGTGATTCACAGGTGCGAGTGGTGCTGCCAAAATAGAGCCCGCCATCATGCTTGTACCAAGTACGCTGGCAAGAAGTGCAAAACCTACTTTTTGATTAAATCTGCTCACTGCTACTTTTCCCCCTTTAAGATGGAAACTAAAGATCATTGTCCTTCCAGTGGCACTTTTCAGACAACTATAACAAGTATAGCAAATTTTGGATAGAGAAACAGCCCTCAGTTGACAAGTTTCGTCAATTGAAGGCCGTTTCTTAGGAGGTTTTCATTTGTCTGATAATCTGCTTTTAATATTCGCTGCATTCAACATCAACACATCAATGAACAGATTGACCATGTTGGGGTCTTGAACCACTTCTTCAAAAACTGCCGGATTCTGCTGAAAAAACTGCTCGTTTGCCTTCACCCACTGGCGAAATCCCGGATTCTTCTTGTAGTAGTTATTCAATTGATGAATTGGTTTTCCCGCTCGCATAACATCCACTCCTGTCAATACTGGGCTTTAATCAATGTCATCATCGAAAAAGAAGATGGAAATCAGGAAGATGATCAGCAAAATCCAAATAATGATTTCGAACCCATCATTGTCAAACAGTCTGCCCATGCCCATCACCAATCCCTCCTTGCTGCGTAGTAATTGGCTTTTTCGCACATAGCTATTTGAACAGTATAGGTATATGTGAATCCTTCTGGGTTGGTCTAGACATCTGCCCTGAATCGCCTACAAAATCCGCTCTAGCCCAGATTAGGTCTGCGTGACCTTTCAACCTGCATAAAAGCTTCTCTTCTTTCCCCATACTAACGTATGACTACTTCTACCAAGCGGCTACTTACAAACCGAATCTTCCTGATCCTGATGGCAACGTCACTGTTTATGCATCTGGCTACCTATCTGGTCATTCCGCTGTTTCCCATTTTTCTGGAGAAAACCCGGCATTTCTCATTGGCAGAAGTCGGCATCATTCTCGGTGTGGGAAGTGTGGCTTTTCAAATCGGCAGTTTGTTTGGAGGCTTTTTATCTGACCGCTTTGGCCGAAGAAATGTCATGGGACTGGGAACTCTCATCCAGTTAGGTGCAATGATCGGGTACAGCAGAAGCATTACGTATGTATTTTTTATGTTGTTCGCCTTCGTCAATGGAATCGGAGTGGGTCTCTTAGCACCTACATTGAAAGCAATGATTTCCCAGGTTGTGGACGAATCACAACGTACGACTGCATTTTCATGGCGGGGCATTGCAGCCAACATCGGAATCATTGCAGCTGGCATTATTATCACGATCTTCGCCATCGGCGCAACGGAGCAGATTTTTATTTACGCCGCGATTGCACATGGCTTGCTAGCTTTGCTTACATTTTCGGTACTGCCTAATGATCGCTGCCAAGGAGAAAAATGCCGACCGATTCCGCTCAGTGAATACCGGGAAATCTTGTCTCACCGAAGCTTTCTCTTGTTCTCGGTCGTCTCCTTGTTCATTTGGGCCCTCTATGCCCAATTCGCATTTATTCTGCCGATCCGAGGGGAATATGTTTTGCACTCGGCAACCTCGATTGGACTGATTTGGACCATCAATTCTATCTGCGTAGTTTTGTTTCAGGGCCCTATATCCCGGTTTGTGCTGGAGAGAATCAATCCCTATATTGCCTTGATTGTCGGTACATTATTTCTCGGTACGGGGCTTTTTTTGCTTGGAAGAACAAGTAATTTCGTCCAACTGAGCGGATCAGCCATTCTTTTTATCACAGGAGAAATGCTATTCCTGCCGGTACTGGACAGTTTGGTTGGTCATTTCGCAAGTCCCAAATGGATGGGCGCTTACTTTGGCATTTCGAATGTGGTATCGGGAATCGGAGGAGCCATCGGCAATGTAGCAGGCGGTTCCATTATGGAGAGGTTTGGTGGTGTAGGAAGCCAGCTTCCCTGGTTCATTTACGGATTTTTTACGCTCGTTATCTGTGCAATCCTCGGTTTGTTCGCTGCTTATGCGAAACAGAAAAATCGTGAAGCGAAATCAGTTTCTACCTGGGCCACCAAAAAAGAAAAGGCGAAATAAATAACAATGAAGAAACGGAGCGATTTGGATGGCAAACGATAAGAAGCAAAAGTCATCAAAGCCTGTACCAAATGAAGAGAAACGCCCAGGGTACGGAGATAAAAAACTGGAAGGACCCAATCGCCCTGCTGAATAAGGATAATATATCTGCGCTCTCGGAACCTTTTCGAGAGCGTATGTTTTTATGGTAACAGTTGCTCGTTTCCAACATTTCGCCTATTATGAAAGAAACGACATTTTGTGACAATTCGCACGGAAAGGGAGTGAATCTTTGACAGTAACCAAATCTCGATCGATAACTTACTTGTTTATCTTTCTACTCCCTATCCTTTTTACCTTTATAGTAGTAATTGGTTACTCACAGGCGAAAGTTGAGTACCTCCGAGCTGGTATCAGGAGCATGGACAAGCAGCTTAACGTAGTCGTTCACATGATCAACCAGATCGACAAACAAGCGAAAGAGCATCACACCCCTTTAGAAGATGCCCAAAATCAATTAAAACAGCTTCTTTCCGGCCCCAAGTTGCCAAATGGCACACGTGATTTATCCAGTGTAGACATTACCCTAGGCCCTGGCGACTACTTGTTTATTACAAACTCCCAAGGCGATCTACTCATGCATCCAAAATTGGAAGGACAAAATCTGTACAAGGTACAGGGACCAGACGGAAAGTACATAATCCAACATATTATTAACCAGAAGCAGGGTGAACTGCATTATACATGGCAAAACCCTGATGATCCGGATCCTCGCAAAAAAATTGCTATCTTTCAATATTTTCCTGAATGGGACTGGTACGTTGCCATTTCCACCTACGAAGAAAATTTCTATGGACATTATAGTCAGATCAAGTATTTATTAATGTTTCTGGTTATCGGCAGTTATCTGATTACTATCATCTTGTTTACAAGTGCTCGCAGAAAAGAGCAGGATCTCCTCAAATCTACCATCGTAAGCAGGCAGCTTGCCCAAGCGAATCAAAGCATTTTGAAAACATTGGCTGTCGCTCTGGAAGAACGGGACGCCTATACACTTGGTCATTCCCAACGAGTCGCGTATTATATGAAGGTCATTGCCCGCCAAATGGGATTGGATCAAGATCTGGTTGAAACCATTTACACGGGTGGGTTACTGCATGATATCGGGAAAATCGGAATCGAAGACAGCATTCTGCTCAAGCCGGGCCGATTGACGCAAGAGGAATTTCAAATTATCAAAACTCATCCGATACGCGGGGAAGCGTTGTTGCACCGATTGTATGCCCAGTTAAATGAAAAAGAGGACAACAACATCAAGCTGATTCTGCAAATCACCCGCAATCACCACGAACGTTATGATGGACGAGGGTATCCAGATCAGTTGAAAGAGCTGGAAATTCCTTTCGTAGCTCGTATTTCAGCGGTTGCCGATTCATTTGATGCCATGACTTCCAATCGGGCTTATCGAAAGGGACTCTCTTATCAGCAAGCATGTGCCGAAATTGCTAACAACAAAGGAACGCAGTTTTGTCCAGAAGTGGTTGAAGCCTTCCATGTTGCGATTACAGAAGAAGAGTTCATGCATGCCCACCATATTACCAGAGTAGATGATCTCTTGCTTGAACGGATCGCTCCAGAAAATCAGATTGTCTAGAAATTCTTACCCTTTTTCACAAAGATGCCCCACCCTTCCGTTCGGAGAGTGGGGTTTTGTTTTTCATTTCATTATTTCTCTACTCCATAGCTCATGATTTTGACCTTCGGCGTAACCGTAACTTTTGCTTTGGAAAATGCTTTTCCCCACTCTTTTTCTACCTTTTTCCATTCTCTGTAATGAAATGCCTGTACGTACTGCCCAAGCCCCACTGGATCGATTTGGTGCTGTTGAAACTTACGAATGATCTCTTCACAATCTTTTTTCACAGCGATCTCCACCGCTTTTTTGAACTGTTTTCCCTTTTTCTCGGAATCGAATTTAAAGGGGCGCTCCGTTACGACTACGCCTATATCCAGCTTTATATCGAAATGAAAAGTACCCTGTTGAACCTTTGTCGTTATCTTTCTTTTTGCCGATCCGATATTCAAGTTAATCCGATAAACCTGTTTCTGCTTTTTGTCCTCAAGTATATCGGGAGGAAGGATGAAGGAAACAGGAATAGATCGTTGCAATTGCTTTTTCATCAGCAGAAAAAGGGAACTCTCCTTCAAACCAACGGAAGTGACATACTTCCCCTCATGGTTTAGAAAAGCCGTACCTGTTACGATGATTTCATTACTTCCAGGCTTAATTTGGGTTAAATAGGGAGTGACTCCAGGCTCAAGCATCTGACGATGGTATTGCTGCAAAGTCGTGCGAACAGTAGAACGCCCCTCATAAGAGGTTTCGACCTGTTCTTTTAACACGACACCTGGCCTTCCCTTGTCTTTCATATTCATATATACAATATCCTTGACTTCTCCATCTACGACCATCACAATCCCGTTGACCTCGTTTTTAGGGTCCCGAAAAAAGGAATCCAGATAAACAAATACGTTTTTCGTTTGAAGCAGCTTTTTCGAAATGACGATATTTTGTACCTTGCCACCAACCAGGCTGCCAATGCTCATCGCATCAAGTCTTTTCCTTGCCTGTCTGGCCGTATTCGCATACGTTCCTGTGATATTATATTTTTGACTCGCTTCCGGACTAAATACAGGGGACACCGAATAAAATCTTAGTTCATCGCCTTTTCCCACATCCAACCCAAGCAGCAGTGTCATTTGTTGTTCCTCCAAGTTGGTCTGATCACCGCAACCCGGTAACAGAAGGGCAGCCGACAGTATTAGCGAGAGATGTCTTTTCTTCATTCAGACAGTTCCTTTCTTCTAAAGATGCGAAAGATCTTCTGATAAAGGAAGAACACAACAGGGAAACCAAAAGCGAGATAAAGACCAAACTGACCCCAAAATTTCCCTATCTGAATAATCTCATCATAGGTAGGGATGAAAAAAAAGGAGGCTACGATCCACCCAAGGACAATTACCCGCAAAGAGAGTTGATTGTATTTTCCCCCAAACAGGCGGCTCGTTCCTTCAATTGCAAAGTAAGCATAGGGAATGATCGTCTTAAATAAAATGAACAGGTAAAACGAAAGAAAAATGATTTCAAATCTCTCCAAAAAAGGAAGACGAATCAATTTGAGCAGGTTAAGGGTAGGCCATACGTAAGCCTCCACTTCTAACGGACTGAAACGAAGATAGCTAATAATGGTTACCACAACAAAAACCAGCATGGACATAGTATTGGCAATCAGTATGCCTTTAACTGCTTTTTCTTTCTTGATTAGATAGGGATAGAGCAGAAAAGCAAGCTCAAAGCCTAGAAAAGAGAGTACCGTAGATTTCACTGTTTTGATAATGGGCATCCATCCCTCCTTGAGAACGGGCAGCAGATGCAACCAGTTTAGGTCTGAAAGGGTAAACAGCAGAAAGACAGGTATCCAGGGCAAAGTAAAATACGCTAACTCCGCAAATCTGGCAATTCCTTTTAACCCTTGAACCGTAATCATGTAAAGAGGGATGGAAAACAGCAGCATGAGGATGTATTGCTTGGTGTTGGGCAGTATCCACTGATTGATTACATGGAGTGTGGTGAATAGTACAACCGTAGAGCCACTCAAACCATAGAGGACCCAAATGACGATAAATAACTTGCCAATCCATTTTCCCAGGTATTTTGGCAAAAGCTCAAAAATGGTGCTTGAAGGGTCTTTTTTCATGATGGATATGACGATGATGCTGATACCCATGGATATGATCCAGCCAGGAAAGATAGCAATCCAACCGTCAGTCCCCGCTTTTTCCATCAAGTCACGAGGGAGTGACAAAATACCAATACCAACCTGAGCCATAAAGATTAACAAAACGTATTGGATATATGATATTTGTATCATTTCGTAAACCTCATTTAGGGGATTTTACGGTCTGCGTCGCTTCTGCCGAATAAGTTGTTTCGGCTTTGTTGATAACGGCCGATTAATCATGTATCGCAACGGTACACGGATCCATGTATCCTTCCAGTCAGGCGCTCTCACTGGTATGATCGGACTTCCAAATGGCACTTGCAGTGATTCCAGAGAAATAATATGAGCAATGATGATCATCAGCCCGATCGTGATACCCACCATTCCAAAAAAGGATGAAACCAGCATCATCGGGAATCGAATAAGCCGCAGAGATAGTGCCATGTCCTGATTGGGAATAATAAACGATGAAATAGCTGTGATAGCGACAACGACAACCATGATGTTACTGACAACTCCTGCCTGGACAGCAGCCTGACCGATAATGATCCCCCCAACCACCCCTATGGTTTGTCCAATCGGAGAAGGGACACGTAGACCAGCCTCTCGCAGCATTTCGATGGCCAACTCCATAATCAACGCTTCAACGATGGGGGGGAAGGGAACTCTTGCTCTTGATTCACCAACAGATATCAACAGGTCAACTGGTATTACCTCATAATGAAAAGAGATCATGGCAATGTAGGTTGCAGGCAAACAGGTAGCGATCAAAAATGCAATAAACCGTAACACTCGCAAAAAAGATGAAATCACCCAGCGTGAGCTGTAATCGTCCACACTTTGAAAAAAAGTAGCAAAACTAGCCGGAAGCACAATGGCAGAAGGAGAATGATCAACTACCAGAGTCACCCTTCCTTGTAATAATTGAGATGCCACCGCATCCGGACGTTCAGTAAGAATCACCTGGGGAAAAATACTGAACGGCCGATCCTCCAGAAACTCCGCAAGCTCACCTGTATTTAATACGGCATCTACATCAATCTGGCCCATCCGTCGTTCTAATTCCTTTAGATAATCTGAATTAACAATGTCCTCCAGGTACATCATAAATATTCTTGTCTTTCCTCTTCTGCCTATCGAGTAATTGCGGATTTTCAGCTCACGATTAGGGAGATAACGGCGAATCAACGAGATATTCTGATCGGCCGTCTCCGTAAAGCCCTGATGCCCACCTTTCAAGGAGGATTCAATTTGTGGCTCCTTAATTGCCCGCTGGGGCCAACCTTGTGTATCAAACATCAGTGCATGTGGCTGTTGATGAACAAACAGGACACTGATTCCAATAAACAGGGAATACTCGATTTCCTTCCACTCATTGGTTATGCTCATTTTCCCGATTGGCAGGTGTATTTGGTCGATCTCATCATTTTCGATTTCAAAGATCAAAGGCTTCAGCAAATGCTCGTTCACCGATAGCCGATCAACCAAACCGTCAAAATAGACAAGCGCAGCATCTGTTCCAGAACGCAGTTTGAATCGTCTGATCACAAAATCAGTCATTTTCGAAAACTGTCCCAGAAGGATTTCCGTATTCTCTTCCAGATTGTCTGAAATCGTATCGCTCATCGTTTCACCTCTGTATCATCTGGCCTGTGATCTTAGGTTTTCCTAATTTGCCCTAAACTTCCAAAAGAAAACCGTAATCTTTATATAGCAGATGAACTTTCCGATAATACAAAAAAACTCCACGTCACTTGGGGGGACTGGGATCAGTCCCCTTGGACATGGAGCCTAATTGATTCTTATTATTTCAGCATGTGATATACCTGTTCTACATCCTTGTCGCCACGGCCGGAAATGTTGATGATCACGATATCGTCCTTCGCCAAGGTTGGTGCCAGCTTCAGCGTATGGGCAACTGCATGAGCGCTTTCAAGCGCTGGAATGATCCCCTCTGTTTTCGCCAGTACCTGGAAAGCTTCCAATACTTCTTCGTTTGTAACAGTCACGTATTCGGCTCTGCCGATTTCTTTGAGATAGCTATGTTCAGGGCCGATGCCAGGATAATCCAATCCCGCTGCAATAGAATAAGTCGGTTTGGGATTCCCTTCCTCATCAAGCAGGACGAGACATTTAAATCCATGGATGACTGCAGGAACACCCTCTGTGAGTGACGGGGCCTGGTCAGGTTCTACCCCAATTAATCGGACATCGGGTTCAGCGATGTAGTGAGCAAATGCACCAATCGCATTACTGCCACCACCTGCGCAAGCAATAACTGCTGTAGGAAGGCGGCCTTCTTTCTCCAGAATTTGCTTTTTGGATTCTTCACTAATCACGGACTGGAAGTGCTTGACCATGCTGGGGAACGGATGCGGCCCCACCGCCGAGCCAAGCAAATAAAACGTATTCGCATAATTTTGCACCAGATCGCCTAATGCCTCATCGACTGCATCTTTTAGCCTGCCTTGGCCTTTGGTAACGGGAACAACCTTTGCACCAAGCAGCTCCATGCGAAATACGTTAAGTGCCTGTCTCTTGGTATCTTCTGCCCCCATGTAGATGACACAATCGATTCCAAACATGGCGCAGACTGTTGCTGTAGCCACACCGTGCTGTCCTGCTCCCGTTTCAGCGATCACTCGCTTTGCTCCCATTCGTTTGGCGAGCAGGATTTGACCAATTACATTATTAATTTTATGGGCACCTGTATGGTTCAGGTCTTCCCGTTTGAGATAGATTTTGGCACCATTCAGTTTCTCTGTCAGATGTCTGGCGAAAGTTAACGGATTTTCTCTACCAACAAACTCTCGCAAGTAGTACCGAAATTCCTCATTGAACTCCGGATCATCTTTATATTTCTCAAATTGCTCTGCCAGGTAATCAAGAACCTCTTGAAGATCGGGTGGAACAAAGCTTCCACCAAATTGTCCGAAATACCCTTTTTCTACTCTGCTCATCTCATCTAAGCCCCTTCCTTGTCTCAGCTATTTCTTCCCATTTTATTACAACACTCATGCAGGAACAATTGATTTTTTTCTGACAAATGAAAAGTTTCATGATAAATAGACACATGCTGCTGGAATACCGATGAATACCAGAGTACACAACCACACAGGTGCTTCTGTTTGGTTCAAATAGCATTTTATAAGGTTGTATTTGTGACAGGAAAAAATAAAAAAGAACAGCCCCATACAAATGAGACTGCCCTGACGTTTCTGGTGCTTTATTATTCTATTACTTTAGCTAATGCTATATCGAGAGAGGTTAACAAACTCTTATGCAATTTTTCTGCTTTTGCTTTATCGTTTGCATTGATTGCATTAACTAGTTGTGTTCCTGTTTTTACAAGAGCATTATAGCTTGTTTTCCCGAGTTTTTTTTGCAGATCTGTCTCCATGAGATTAATGAAAAGGAGTCCTTCAAGAGCAGTTATTTTGGATTTATCTTTGCCCCAGTTGGCTTCTTCAAATGAAGCGGCGAATTCACTTTTGGTAACTCCGATAAAACCACGAACCATTGCTTTGTTAATTTTATTGGAATCAATCGTTTTAGGGTCGGTAGCATTGTCAAACATACTGTTGATATAGTTTGCGTCTTCAGCCGTTTCCCCTTCTTTAACAATGTAACTATGAAGCACTTGATATGTAGCCCACGCTGCAGCTTGTTCTGCCTTTACATTGGCATCTCCCGCTTTTGCTAATTTTTCGATATCAACTGCGTATTGATTGGTATGGAGATAGAACGCCTTCATCATAGTCTTGTCGACCACTTGTCTTGCTAAGTTGTAGTTCAATGTGTTACCTTCATCAATTGCCTTTGCTAAGTCAGCAATTCCACCATTGATCTTATCTTGCAATGTAACACCAAATTTGCCGTCTGTTGTTTTTACCCAATCTTTTAAACCAGCGAAGTACTCAGTAGCACGTGTATAATCGGCTTTGGCTTTTTCTTTATCTTGCCAATCATCACTAACTTTTCTCAATTCTGCACGCATAAATGCAAATGTTTCTTTAATAAGTAACTTGTCAAAAAGCTCAGCTACATATTTTGCAGTTACTTTACCGTCTTTTCCATCTTGCAATGCTGCCATTAATAATGAATCTACTTTCTCTTTCAAAGCGGTGTCACGCTCTTGAACAAGACTTTGCAGATTCGTTTTATAGAGTTTTTCAATGCCTTTGTAGTCTAATTTATTTTGATCAGCTTTCTTTAGTAATTTTTTTATTGAATTGATTGCAGTTACAGCTTTCTTTGCTTCTGATTGGACAGCACTGACTTCAACTGAATCAGAATGCTGGTACTGTGCATGGGAATTGGCTTGGTTTGCAAATACTGGTGTTGCGGATAACAAAGAACCTACTAATGCCAGACTACTTAATACTTTTACGGATTTCACTCGGATATTCCCCCTTGATGAAATGATGAAAATGATTATCATTATTAATGAAATCGATTATCATTATCACTTCTTCTCATATCATTTGTCAATATATAAAACAGAAACATTTTCAAAATAAAACCCCTTGGCAAGTTAGCCAAGAGGTTTCTGGTAGTATTACTTGCCGTTAACGGGGATAAACCCACCTTCAACAATCGCCTTGCTTCCCTCATCACTCAAAATCCAGTTCAGCAACTGATTCGCAGGACTCTCCGCAGGCTCGCCCTCTCTTGTCACTGCGTAAAGGATAGCCGTATAGGGATAACGGTCATTTCGAATGTTTTCCTTGTTTGGCTCTACTCCATTGATCGCAAGGAATTTTACATTTTCATTTTGATGCATTTCATTGGCAAAATAGTAGAATGAATATCCGATGGCACTCTTTGAATTTTGATAATCAGCAACCGCTTCAATCAAGCCACCCATCCCTCCTGCTTTTTTGGTTTTGGGAGGGTCGGCAAGCTCCACATCCTTCATAACCTTCTTTTGCATGAAGGTTTGACTTCCTGAATTCTCTTCCCGTTGAAAAGCGATAATCGGATAGTCTTCTCCCTCAACCTCTTTCCAATTGGTGAGTTTTCCTGAATAGATGTCTTGCACTTGTGAAACCGTCAGTTGATTCACCTGGTTTTCACGGTGTACGAGAAAAATAAACGCATCCTTACCGATGGGAGTCAGTTTCAGCTTAACACCATTTTCCTCAGCCAGTTTCAACTCTTCATCCGATGGACCCGAGACAAAAATGATATCTGCCCCTTTTGTGATCAGGTTTACGTAGGCTTCATGGGACTTATTGAAACGGACGAATTGGTCAGCCTTGGGTTTGCTTACTCCAGTTAACTCACGCACCAACACCTGTCCGAAGGGAATGGCTGCCGTCGCTCCGTCTACTCTCGGATACGTCTCCAATGTATAGACTGTTCCCCGTGGCAACAACAGCGTAACAATCAAGCTGACGATCAGGACACCGTACGTGGATGCCACAGGGATGATCAGCTTATTTCTTTGTCTACTCTTCCAGTAATCTGCACTCTGTAACCCGAGATAGGTAAAAATACTAGGAACGAAAATAAGCATCAACCCGACAATCTTTACTTCATTGCTGGAAAGATAATGCTCCAACGTCTCGAAAAAGGGCATTGCCCAAAATGCAAACAGATTAAAAAACAACCACGTCAAGCTCCCTATATCTGAAGTTGCTCCAGCAACACTTCGATATGTTAGAAACCAGATGACAAACCCCACTACGACAACCGGCAGGACGACAATCAGCTTGGAAAAGCGATGTACAGGAATCTTTGCTGAATTGAAATATCCATAGAAAAAGAAAATCGTGGCAATCACACATAGATAAAGAGCAAGTGAAAGGCAAATACTTGCGTTGTTCCATTCCAGATCGAGAAAAAACGGGGAACTGCCAGCACCGAGTAATCCGCTTATGATTGTAAATGCGACATAAAAAAAGTAAAACAAGATTCCCCATAATATAGAATTTCTCACTTCGATACCTCCTCATCAAACGAAAAGCAGCCTCTAAACTGATGAGACTGCTCCGAAGTAGGTCTTTTATGTGTACTCTATTTTGTACGGATAAGTTTGTAAGGGACTTGAGCGTTAGTCAGTTCCTGATAAAAATTCTCTTCTTCTGCAAGAGGAATCTGCAACTCAAGGTATTGACTGAAGTAAAAATGGACTCTGGTCACATCCTCTTCCAAAAAGGAATAGTGCGCCAGCCTCGCCAAATCGTCAAAGTAATACAGATAACTGTACCGATCCTCTGTTAACTCCGACCGGAAAATTCGGCTTACAATGGTATCTCCGCTTCGATTCTCTCGCAGATTATCTTTGGTTGCCCCGAGTCGTTGGAGCACTTCTGCTGCCCGTTTACCCAATGTCTCTGCCACCATGAGATCATTGTACTCGACTTCGATATGTGAAAGCCTCTGCTCGACACTAGTGAGCATGGCCATATACAATTTACGGACAACCAGATTGCCGGAAGCGAACTTGTTATCGTAGAAGCTGTATGTGATGATTGCTTCACCTGCATGTTCTTTCCTTTGAAGGACTATCCCTTGCATCGTGACTTTGCCTCCCCTCTAGCGGGAACGAATGGCTTCGAGCGTAGCTGCGTCCATTTTTTTGATTACAGCGAAAAGCAGGCGTTTCGCAGCTTCATAGTCATCACGGTGCATGATTGCCGCATGACTGTGGATGTATCTCGCCGGAATTCCGATAACAGCCGACGGAACCCCTTTTCCCTGCATATGAACGGCCCCGGCATCGGTACCGCCTTGCGAGATAAAGAACTGATATTTAATTCCTTCCTGCTCACACGTCTCAATCAGGAAATCACGCAAGCCTGGCATCATAATCATCGTGCGGTCATAGATGCGCATCAAAAGGCCGTCCCCCAGCTTGCCCATTCCATCCGTTACACCTGGAATGTCACCTGCCGGGCTCGCATCAAGAGCTAGGAAAAGATCCGGTTCAATTAAGGCAGAAGCCGTCTTGGCACCACGTAAGCCCACTTCTTCCTGTACAGTGGCCCCTGCATACACGACATTCGGATGAGCAGAATTCTCGTGCAACTCTTTCAATAACTCAACTGAAAGTGAGCAACCATAGCGATTATCCCATGCTTTTGCCATAAGCTTCTTCTCATTGGCTAGTACCGTAAACGGACAAATCGGCACGACTTGCTGCCCCGGTTTAATCCCGATTTTTTCAGCATCTTCCTTGGAATCTGCACCGATATCAATGTACATGTTCTTGATATCCATCGGACGGTTGCGCACTTCGTCACTTAATACATGAGGTGGAATTGAGCTGATTACTCCTACAATCGGTCCATTGTCCGTAATGACCTGAACCCGTTGTGCCAAAAGAACCTGCCCCCACCAGCCGCCTAACGGTTGGAACGAGAGGAAACCTTTTTCGGAAATACGGGTAACCATAAATCCAACTTCATCCATATGTCCTGCAACCATAATACGTGGGCCTTCTTCATTGCCTCGTTTGATCCCGAAGATGCTGCCCAGGTTGTCAGTTACAATTTCATTGGTATATCCCGCTATGTATTCGTGCATAATTTTACGAACTTCACCTTCAAAACCTGGAGCTCCTGGCGCTTCTGTAAGGCGCTTCCACAGTTCTAACTGGAATGTTTCTGACATGTATCATTCTCTCCTTTATCAACAAAATATTGTAAATCGATCAATCCCTTTTCATTATCGTTCACTCGAAACGTGATTGCAACTTGTTAATAGCAGGAACTGCATCAGCCCAAACCGAATAGTAGAAAGAGCAACAACTAGAAAGGTTCAAGCTTTGGATATGAGGTGACCGCAATGGCCATACAACTTAAAAAACTGACTGAAAAATCAGAACTGCTGGAATTAGAAAGATTGGAAGCGGCTGTCTGGAGTGAAGCATCTGTAATTCCGTTACATATGACTTTGACAATGGCGAAATTCGGGGGACTTTTCCTCGGTGCGTACGATCAGAAAGAGATGATCGGTTTCTTGTACAGCTTCCCGGGATATACCGAGGGGGAATTCCATCTATGCTCTCATATGCTAGGATTTCTTCCCGAGTATCGCAAAATGGGACTGGGTGTCAAGATGAAGTGGCTCCAACGGGAGGAAGCACTCCAGATGGGTTATCAAAAAGTGACGTGGACTTATGATCCGCTGGAAACTGTTAACGCCTATCTCAATATTGCCAAGCTGGGCGGAATTGTCCGACGCTATCTCCCCAACTGCTATGGCGAACTGCAAGATGAGATGAATAAAGGATTGCCGACCGACCGTTTTTTGGTGGAGTGGTTCATTGCGAGTGATCGTGTGGAGCAGTACTTGCAAGGAGAAGCTTCTCAGATACTTGAATCTGAAACACCCTCGATGGTACTAGGGTATACCCTTTCTGAGCAGAACATGCCTGTTCCCGGCGATGCTTCTCTCAACCAAACAGAAGAACTGATCGGAATCAACGTTCCTGCTCATTTCCAGGAAGTGAAAAAGAGTGATATGAATCTGGCCGCCAACTGGCGCCAAATCACACGAGAGTTGTTTCAACACTACTTTGCAGCAGATTATGCAGTTGTCGATGTAAAACGCCACGAGACAGACCCGATTGTAACCTATCTGTTAAAACCCACCCGACACAAGCTATCGCTGGCGGTCGACTAATCGCAACATCCTTGTTGCATCGTCGACACTCGCACGTCCTGTGTATCGTAGCTTGGGGCCCCAAACTTATAAATAAAGGAGCTGATTTATCATGAAAATTGTGCGTATCGTATTGAGGCATCTTGCTATGAAGCTGAAAGCTCCATTCAGTACCAGCTTCGGCACGACGACAGAAAAACAGTTTCTGGTACTGGAAGCGTATGATGAAGACGGAAATGTGGGTTATGGGGAATCAACAGCGATGAGTGATCCCTTTTACAACGAAGAAACACTCAAGTCCAATCACCATATCCTGCGTGATTACCTGATTCCTCTCGTATTGCATAAAGAAATAGCTCATCCTGATGATTTGATCCCGCTGTTTCACCCGATTAAACGCAACATGATGGCCAAAGCAACGATTGAGGGTGCTGTGTGGGATTTGTACGCCAAAAGAGAACAGAAAAGTCTTTCCCATGCTATTGGCGGTGAGAAGACATCGATTCCTGTCGGGGTCAGTATCGGCATCCAATCTGACATCCCTGCCATGCTTAAACAGGTAGAAGGATTTGTGGCAGACGGATATCAGCGGATGAAAGTAAAGATCAAACCTGGTTTTGACGTGGACGTGATTGCGGCAATCAGACAGCACTTCGGTGATATTCCACTGATGGCTGATGCCAATTCTGCTTACACCCTTGCCGATATTAACCACCTCAAACAACTCGATCAATTCAACCTGATGATGATTGAACAGCCGCTCTCGCATGATGATATCGTTGACCACTGCATCCTGCAAAGACAACTTGATACACCCATCTGTCTCGATGAGAGTATCCACACAGTCGAAGATGCTCGCAAAGCGATTGAATTGGAGAGCTGCCGGATCATCAACATCAAGGTGGGGCGTGTCGGTGGGTTAAGCTTGTCCAAACAAATTCACGACTTGTGTCAGTCGCACAACATCCCTGTCTGGTGTGGTGGCATGCTTGAATCTGGCATTGGCCGTGCTCATAACGTTGCGATTACAACCCTTCCCGGATATACGCTACCGGGTGATACATCTGGTTCCAACCGCTATTGGCACGAAGACATTATCGAGCCTGAAGTGGAAGTGCACAACGGCTTCATTCACGTGCCGACTACGCCGGGACTCGGTTATCAAGTGAACCACAAGAAGCTGGACGCTGTAACGCTAGCCAGTGAAACATACAAATAGATAACACGCAGACTACCCATTCGATGGTGGTCAGTGGTCACAAGTAACGAACGAGGGAGATTTTTCCCTCGTTTATTATGTGGTCCCTTTCATTTTTTTAGGCCCAACCCTTCGATATACAATGTAATTTCTGTTCAAATAGGAGAGAGGAACACTCCATACATGAACGAGTCGGGTAAATGGCCAAATGCCAAACAACAAGAAGGCAAAAAAGACATGGATACGGAAACCGAGCGGAGCCCCAACCATTAGTTCTGTCAGTGGTTGAAAGATAAACAGGCTGCGGAACCAGGGACCGATCGCAACACGATAATCGAATTCTCCACCTGTTGCTGTGTACCCCACCGTGTTGGTAAACCCAGCTAAAATCACAATCGACAATACTGTCAGGACGAGGTAATCACTTGGGCCACTGTTTGCGATTATCCGTCTAACTGACAGGCGTCGAATGAACAACAAGACAACCCCGATAACCGTAGCTACTCCCGCAAGTCCCCCGATCCAGACTGCCCCGAAGTGATACAGCTCGTCAGATATGCCAATCGCATCATAAAAACCTTTGGGAATCAGAATTCCGGCTACATGCCCCAAAAACACAAACACAATTCCCCAATGAAACAGCATACTGGCCCACCGCAGTCGGCTTTTCTCCAGAAATTCACTTGATTTTGCAGACCAGCCGAACTGGTCTGTATTATAGCGATAGATATGTCCGACAATGAAAATCGTTATGATGATATAGGGATAGATCAACCAGAGAAATTGATCAAGAAAACTCATGGAAACCCTCCACTCACTGTGCGGTTTTTTAATCCTTTTCTTATGATGCTTTTCTGTCCTCCAAAAATGAATCAATTGCCATTGTGCACGCTTCCAGTACCCATTGATAAGGATTTCCGCTCTGTACAAGCTCTGTCAACAATTGGTCGATAGCACGCTTATGAATCAAAAATACTTTCTGCGTAAAATCGTCCCTGGCAATGGAGGCAAACTCCAGGATTAAAGGCAGAAAATCAGGCAGCTCGTCGTCTTCCAAGGGTAGATCTGCTGCATAGAATTCGTCCTTTAACTTGAGAAATGCCGACCCTCGCTCCTGATTCTCACCAAAAATCGTGTAGGTGAGATAAAGAGTCGTTTTATCGTTCAAATCAAAGGTATCCACGTAATTTTCACATATCCCTTCCATCGGTGTCTCTTTCAGGTAGGCTAGGAAATGTGAAAACTTTTCACGCACAGTGCGGTTCTCTAAAGCTTGTACTTCCCACCACAAATCCTCGTCCGCTACCCACTCTTGATCCGGATAATGCAGAAGAATTGATGCAAGCTTAAACACTCTCTGATGCTCTTCCACTCGTATCCCCCCAGTAATCATAGCCGAATTTGTAAAACTCGGTTCCGTCTTTAGGGCCTATACTGCAGCCTGAGCAGCCTTCCATAAAGTCATAGCCAACCGAGCCTTGGCCCAAATACATATTGTCTGCCTCTTCACGATGAGAAGGCGGTATGACAAAGCGATCAGAGTATTTCGCAATCGCTGCCAGCTCGTACATGTCACGTATGGTTTGCTCTGTCATCCCTACTGCATCAATCACTGCCTGATCGGGTTCTTGCCCCAGATTGACGCTGCGCATGTAACTTCTCATCGCCACCAACCGCTTCAAGACATTGCGAATAATAGTGGTGTCGCCTGCCGATAACAAATTGGCCAGGTACTCGATTGGAATGCGTAATTCATCAATCGCCGGGAAGATGACATGAGGGTCAATGGTATCCTGTTTTCCATTGAACGCCCCCATGATTGGGCTAAGCGGCGGAATATACCAGACCATTGGCAGTGTGCGATATTCTGGATGAAGAGGAAGTGCAATTTTTTGTTCTACGGCCAGCTTGTAGACCGGCGAACGTTGTGCTGCTTCAATCCAATCCTCGGCAATGCCCTGTTTTCTCGCTTCTTTGATGATTTCAGGATCATGCGGGTCAAGAAATACGCCGAGATGGGCATGATACAACTCTTTTTCATCTGAGACAGAAGCAGCCGCTTCGACTTTATCCAGATCATACAGCACAATCCCGATATAGCGGAGCCGTCCCACACAGGTTTCCGAGCATACCGTTGGGAGCCCTGCTTCAATTCGGGGGAAGCAGAAGGTGCACTTCTCTGCCTTGTTGGTTTTCCAGTTGAAGTACACCTTCTTGTAAGGACAACCCGTCATACAAAAGCGCCAGCTTCGGCAAGCATCTTGATCCACGAGGACAATGCCATCCTCTTCCCGTTTGTAGATGGCTCCAGATGGACAAGAAGAGAGGCACGATGGATTAATGCAGTGCTCGCAGATACGCGGCAGATACATCATAAAGGTTTGTTCAAATTCAAACTTCACTTTCTCTTGAATCCCCTGGATGTTGGGATCTCGCTTGCCTGTTTGATACACACCTGCCAAATCATCTTCCCAGTTGGGGCCCCACTTGATATCCATATACTCGCCCGAAAGCTGTGAAACGGGGCGAGCCACTGGTTGGTGTTCTTTTTCCGTACTCTTGATCAAATTTTCATAGGTATACGTCCATGGTTCATAGTATTCGTCAATTGGCGTCAAATCCGGGTTGTGAAAGATCTGCAACAGCTTGTTTAATCGACCGCCAGCACGAAGCTCCAGTTTACCGTTCTTGAGAATCCAGCCACCTTTATGTTTGTTCTGATTTTCCCACTCGATTGGATAGCCGACCCCTGGTTTGGTCTCAACATTGTTCCACCACATGTACTCAGCGCCTTGCCGGTTCGTCCAGGTGTTGTTACAGGTAATGCTGCATGTATGACAGCCAATACACTTGTCGAGATTCATCACCATCCCAAACTGCGCTTTAATTCTCAAGCCAATTCACCTCATCTCTGGACAAGCGACGAATGATCACCTGTTCATCGCGCTGATTGCCTGTTGGACCGTAATAATTAAAGCCAAAGCTAAGTTGCGCATAGCCACCAATCATCTGAGTTGGTTTCACATGGATCCTTGTCGGGCTGTTAAATGTACCGCCTCGCAGTTTCGTCGTTGGTGAACCCGGCACGTTGATATGCCGCTCCTGAACGTGATACATAAAAGCAATTCCCCTCGGCAGGCGATGACTGACAACGGCTCGTGCCACAACGACACCGTTACGGTTATACATTTCCAACCAATCATTGTCAGTAATCTCCGCTTCAGCTGCATCCTCATTGTTCATCCAGACGTGTGGGCCACCACGGAACATGGTCAGCATCGGCAGTGTATCACCGTATGTGCTGTGGAAGGACCATTTGTAATGCGGAGTCAGATAGCGAAGGGCAATTTCTTTTCCTCTTGCGACCGGGCGATGATCACTGGCATAAAAAGCTGCTTTGCGCAACGGCCCTTTAAACGTGGGCAGTTCTTCACCAAATTCAATCATTGTCTCATGATCCAGGTAAAAATGCTGACGACCTGTCAGGGTGCGCCAAGGGATCAGCTTTTCCACGTTGGTGGTAAAAGGTGAGTATTTGCGATTGCCTGTCTCCGTTCCGCTAAAAACGGGAGATGAGAGAACTTTTCTTGGCTGAGCAGTGATTTCGTTAAATTTCATATGTTCTTCTGCTCGTTCCTCCACAAGATCAGCCAGCTTTTGCCCCGTTATTTTCTCAAGTGCTTTCCATGCCTTGAGTGCAAGGGAACCATTGGTCGTACTGGACAAGGTCAAAATTGTCTCAGCAGCATTGCGGTCAGTGAATAGGCTGGGGCAATCTTTATAATCGGCTGTTTGTGTGGACGTACCGATTAAGGCTTTTAATTTGTTATACTCTTCCTCAGCCTTCCATCCCATTCCCTTGGAACCAATCTGTTCTTTCACCATTGGTCCAAGCGAAATGTACTTGTCGTACACTTTGGTATAATCACGCTCGACAATGTGCAATCGAGGGAAGTTCACTCCGGGTACTGGTTCGAAGGCGCCATATTTCCAGTCCATGATTGCCCCATTCGGTTGTGCTGTCTCATCTCTTGAATCATGCAGGAGCGGCGTTGCCACAATGTCTTTCACTTTCTCCGGGAAGTACTTGCCCGCCATTTCCTGGAACGTATAGGCCAGCTTTTTAAAGAAATCCCAGTCTGATCTGGCTTCCCATGGAGGTGTAATCGCCGGATTAAATGGATGGATAAACGGATGCATATCTGTGCTGCTGATGTCGTATTTCTCGTACCATGTCGCTGCTGGAAGGACAATATCGGAGTACAAGCCAGTCCCGCACATGCGGAAATCCACGTTAATCATCAGATCAAGCTTGCCTTCTGGCGAGTTCTCATCCCATTTGATCTCTGTCGTTCTCAGCTCATCATTCTGTTCGCTCAGATTGGCGTGATGCGTACCTAGCAAGTGCTTCATAAAATACTCATTGCCTTTAGCCGAGCTGCCGATCAGGTTGGCACGCCAGACAAACATCACCCTCGGAAAGTTCACCGGGTCTGAAGGATTCTCAATGGAAAAAGCCAATTTCCCTTGCTTCACCTGATCAACGACATAGGAAATCGCTTCTTCGTTCGTACCGGCCTTCGATTGCTCAAACAGCTTGGTTGAATTCTGATCAAACTGAGGATAAGAAGGCAGCCAGCCCAAACGTGCAGCCAAATAGTTGTAATCACCACTATGCTGATAGCGTGGTTTATCGATCAGTGGCGAGATTTGATCACTGATCCTCTGATCCTCGTATCGATGTTGTTCTGTTGCGAAGTAGAAAAAGGAGGTTCCGTTTTGCAGCCGTGGCGGTCCTCCCCAGTCACGAGCCATCGCTACTGTTTGCCAGCCTTCCAACGGTCTGCATTTTTCTTGGCCGACATAATGTGCCCAGCCCCCACCATTCACTCCCTGGGAACCGGTCAACAGAACGAGATTCAAGATGGCTCGATAAATCGTGTCGGAGTGGTACCAGTGATTGATTCCAGACCCCATAATAATCATCGAGCGTCCTTTGGAATCGATCGCATTTTGGGCAAACTCCCGAGCAATTTGTGCTGCAAGATGGCGATCCACTCCGGTGATTCCCTCTTGCCATGCAGGCGTATATGGCATCAGATCATCGTAGTTCGCAGGATAATCGCCGGGCAGATTGCGAGATACGCCGGTTTTGGCCAACAGGATGTCAAAGACAGTGGTAACGTAGACGGTTTCACCATTTTGCTCGATTGCTTTTACTGGAATTCCCCTCTTCAGCACCGTTCTATCTTCTAGTTCAAAATGTGGAATCTCTAATTGCACGATTGTATCTTCTTCCCCCAAAAAAGTTAACGCAGGTGTAATTTGAGCTTGGCTGTCTTCATCCTGCATGTGCAGGTTCCAGTTTCCTTTATCCTCCCAACGATGTCCGATTGTGCCATTCGGAACCGCAAAACCTTTTGCCTGACTATCCCAGACAACTGTTTTCCAATCAGCGTTGGAATGCGGCAAACCAATGTCATTGGCACGCAAAAAGCGTTCAGAAACGTAATTGTCTCCCCGTTTTTTTAACGTAATCAGAAAAGGCAGGTCCGTATATTTCTGGACGTAATTGGTGAAATACTCTACTTGCTGGTCCACATAGAATTCTTTCAAAATGACATGCGTCATCGCCATTGCCAATGCAGCATCCATTCCGGCCTGAACGGGCAACCAGTTATCCGCAAACTTGACGAATTCTGCGTAATCAGGACTTACCGCAACCACTTTTGTTCCACGATAGCGAGATTCCACCATAAAATGAGCATCTGGCGTCCTTGTTTGCGGCACATTGGACCCCCAGATCAGCAAATAACTAGAGTTAAACCAGTCAGAGCTTTCTGGCACGTCTGTTTGCTCTCCCCAAATCTGTGGAGAGGCTGGAGGAAGGTCAGCATACCAGTCATAAAAACTTAATAGAGGTGCGCCCAACAACGATAGGAATCTCCCACCGCCTGCGTAGCTCACCATTGACATGGCAGGAATCGGTGAAAAACCAAAAATCCGGTCAGGGCCATAATCTTGAATAGTTTGAATCAGCGAGGCAGAGATGAGCGTATTTACTTCTTCCCAATCTACCCTGACAAAACCGCCTTTCCCTCTTGCTTTCTTATATCGACTTGATTTCGCAGGATCAGAGATGATCTCTCTCCAGGCAGCTACCGGATCTTTCGTTTGCGCCAAAGATTCTCGCCACAACTTCAGGAGAGAACTGCGGATGTATGGATAACGAACGCGCAACGGGCTGTATGTATACCATGAAAAGGAAGCGCCTCTTGGACATCCACGCGGTTCATATTCCGGCATGTCTGGGCCAGTGGTCGGGTAATCTGTCTGCTGTGTTTCCCAAGCAATGATCCCGTCTTTTACATGGACTTTCCAACTGCAGGAACCTGTACAGTTTACACCGTGTGTAGTGCGAACGACTTTATCATGTTGCCAGCGGCGACGGTAGACTTTCTCCGAATCACGACCATAAGGAGAAAGGACACTATGATTCGTTAACGGTTCCGATTTACCGAAGTACCTTAATTTTTTCAATAAAGGAGATACTTTTTTACTCATAACAGAACTCCTTTCCACTACTTTCCTTCTAGAATTATCTTCCAAGCTAATGAGGATTATTCACCTATTAGGAAATACAGGTCTAGGAAACTTTCGATATGGCAAGGCTTGAATTACTAGATAACCCACCCGACACAAGAAGATAGCTGGCGGTCGACTAAACGCAACATCCGTGTTGCATCGTCGACACTCGCACGTCCTGTGCATCGTCGGGCGGGGCCCCAAACTTATAAATTCTGAACTATTTAGAAAGGAGAAGCGAAATGTCTGGCCCTTCGCTGCGAAAACTCCACTCCCATCGCTCGATCCACGATGGTGCTTATTCGGAAGCCCAAAATATGACGGAAATGCTCACACAATTATATAGAGATGGTCGAAGAGAACATGCTAGATTGGCGGCGGAAGCACTGCTTGAACATTGGGAAACACGCACCCTTGCCCACGCTGAAGCAGAGGAAGAAGGTTTCTATCAAGAGGTACTGACCGGGCGTCCAGAGCTCGCTGAACAAATCACCAAGCTCACTCGTGATCACGATCTCTTGCGAAAGATTGTTGCACAGACAAAAGGACTTCTCGAGGAACACGATGTAAACGAGGAGATACTGTCACGTTTCACGGCTTTGTTGTTGATTAATAGCATTCATAGTCGTGATGAGGAGAGCAGTTTGCTTGCCTAACGATGGCACAGTTGCGAAACAGCAGTCGAGTTGCTCCATCCATTGGAAAATCCCTGTCTGATTCGTTATGATGAAAAGATAGAAGATTAAAGGATGGTACTTTACAATGAAGAACAGCTCTTATGATGTCATCGTGATCGGAGGCGGCCCCGCCGGTCTGATGGCTGCCTACTCCGCTGCTTCGAATCACGCACGTGTGTGTTTGGTTGAAAAAGGAGAAAAACTGGGGCGAAAGCTCATTATCTCTGGCGGTGGACGATGCAACGTGACCAATGCCAAAGAACTAGATGAACTGATTAAAATGATGCCGGGGAACGGGCGTTTCATGCATAGCGCATTGGCTCAATTCAGCAACCAGGATATTATCTATTTCTTCGAGGAGCTCGGTGTTCCGTTAAAAGAAGAAGACAACGGGCGGATGTTTCCTGTATCTGATAAAGCAATCACTGTTGCCAATGCGCTGATCGGAGAGATTCGCAAAATGGGCGTGGAGATCAGAACTAACGCTCCGGTGGACAATGTATTGTATGAAAATGGAGAGTGTCGGGGGATACAACTGACAAGCGGTGAAAAGCTGGATGCTCCATGCGTAATCATTGCGGTAGGGGGTTGTTCGGTGCCACAGACAGGCTCGACGGGTGACGGATATGAATGGGCAAAAGCGGCCGGTCATACCATTACCGAGTTGTATCCAACCGAGGTTCCCCTTTTGTCAAACGATCCGTACATAAAAGAGAAACGACTGCAAGGGCTATCGCTTCGAGACATCAAGATGACCCTGTTGGACCCCAAAGGAAAAAAACTATCAGCCCAGACAGGCGATATGATCTTTACCCATTTTGGCATATCAGGACCAGCAGCCCTTCGAATGGGACACTATGTATCCATTGCCTTGCGAAAATATGGTCAAATCCCTTTGCGGCTGGAAATTGATTGCAGGCCAGATGATACTAGCGAGGAGCTTTTTGCGGAATCGTGGGAGAGCATGGAAGCACAACCGAAAAAATCAGTAAAAAATGTGCTAAGAGGTTTTTTACCAGAGCGATTGCTTTCGACTCTCCTTTCTCTATCATCCATTCCGGAAGAGACCACCTTCAGCAATTTGTCCAAAAAAAATTGGCAAACCTTCATTCAGTTGATAAAGGCGTTCCCTCTCACGATTACGGGAACACTCTCCATCCAGGAGGCTTTTATCACGGGAGGAGGCGTTTCTGTAAAGGAAATTGACCCTAAAACCATGCAATCCAAGCTGGTTTCTGGTCTGTTTTTTGCCGGGGAAGTAATGGATGTCCACGCTCATACAGGTGGGTACAATATTACGATTGCCTTCTCTTCTGGTTATGTGGCAGGCCGTCACAGTGCAGATGTTGCTCGGTTCGCAAAAAAATTTTAAAAAAGTAGGTTTAAAACAGGTTTAACGATGATAGAAGTGGGGAATATGATAGTATAGGTACTCTTCTCTTGAGAAGAGCGAGTTTCAGAACCCTACTCCCCCTAAAAGTAGTCGGTTGCTGATTCACACACCTCTACTCCCTTTATCTCTTGGAGCGTCGATACGGAATCGGCGCTCACTTTTTTATTTCCGGGAGATAGATCAGCGAATGGCTTTGCCTATGCGATAGAGCAGAAAACCGAATACCGCTACTGCTCCAGCCAAGTACCAGACTGCTCCCCAATGCTCTAAATTTACCTTCTCTGTGGGTACTGCCCCTTCTCCCAGATACAACAGGTCTTCTCCGGCTTTTGAGATTTCTCTTGTCCGCATGCAAACATTGGTTGATAACTTTCCTTCAAAGGGATCATAATCCCCTCCATACACGATATACTCTTTTCCTTTCTCAAACTCATATCCGCAATCTCCGCCTCCCATACCAGTCATGACGAGGACTTGTGTCTGATCGATGCCTTTCCACGTTGTTCGCACGTCGAAAAGTACTTCCATTCCCATTCTAGTTCTACGAATCTCTTTCACTGTGCCTGCAAAAACAAAATCTACGTTCTCCATCGATTTCTGTGGAGATGGTGGCGGATAGCCACAGGAGCATGCGGAAACTGACCCTTGTGATGAAAAAAGCGCCCATAAACAACTAAGAATAACGATTGTTATGAAATTTAGCTGCCTTCGCATTCGGGCTCCCCTCCTCTATCTCCACCAGGCTGAACGAGGGTATTGATCTGAATCGAGAACGATCGTTTCCCCTATTTTTGGAGTAGAAATATCTACACTTTTCTTTTTGGCTTCCTTCCAAGCACGTTCGATTGGATCCGTCCAGTCATGCAACGCCAGCGTAAAGGCTGCCCAATGTATCGGTACCAAGGTTTTTCCATTCACATCAAGATGTGCCTGTACAGTTTCCTCTGGGACCATGTGGATAGCTGACCAGCGCTCATCGTATTGTCCACACTCCATCAGGGTTAGGTCAAATGGTCCGTATTTTTCCCCGATCTCTTTAAAATGAGGGCCATAGCCACTATCCCCACTAAAGTAAATGTTGAGTTGCTCTGTGGTAATCACCCATGAACACCACAATGTAGAATTTCGGTCTGTCAAACTTCTTCCTGAAAAATGCCTTGCAGGCGTACAAACAAGTGTCAGTCCATTCCATTCAAATTCACTCCACCAGCCGTGCTCTGAAATCTTCTCCTGATCGATCCCCCATCTTTCCAGGTGTGCCCCGACACCAAGCGGGACAATGAACTGACTTACCTTATCTTTCAACTTTTTGATCGTGCTAAAGTCCAAATGGTCATAATGATCATGCGAGTAAATAACAGCATCGATTAGAGGGAGGGCATCGATTTCAAAAGGCAACTTCTCACTGTAGCGCTTTGATCCAAATATAGGAAAGGGAGAGGGCGCATTTCCAAACATCGGATCTATTAGTATTCTTTTTCCGTCAACCTCCAGCAAGAATGCCGAGTGCCCAAACCAGGTTATTTTTGATTGTTTATGATCATCAAGTAAGTTGGCAGTATTCAAGCTCACCATGGGAATTGATCGGTCTGGCTTACCTTTGGGGTTGCCTCTCAGAAAATCTTTCAGGACGGATATAGTAGTCCCTATTTTCATATCCATGATCGTCGGTATTTGATTCACAAACTTTCCTTCGGAGAAGTTCTCGTATTGGTTGAATGTATCGCTTTTCTCCCTTGATGCTTTTCCACCAAAAACAGGATAGTAGGTTATGAAAAGAAAAGCAAAGAGTATAAGTCCTGCAACAATCATTAGGAAAGCCAACATGTGTATGTACCTCTTTCGTTGTTCAAGATTTTGGTTATGTTTATCACTTTATCGTGTTTTAAAGTATAATCACTCACATCCCATAATTTTACTATATAATTTTATCCTAGGGTCTACTGAAAAACGACCACAGTCGCGATCGCTTAATTTATAGTACGATATGGACAAGCTTTAAATTTTATTATTAATAGAGAAATAGTTTCAAAACAGGGAGGTTGCCATGAGATACGAAACCATACTATTCGATGTTGATGATACATTATTCGACTTCAAAAAGTCGGAAAAAAATGCACTTCATCATGCTTTTATAGCATTCGGATTGCCTACTGGACAGGAGAATTATGGAGCCAGATACCAAGAGATTAGCAAGGGATTGTGGAGAGATTTGGAACAGGGCCTAATCACTTTATCAGAACTAGGGGTGGAGAGATTTAAGAGATTGTTCCTGGCGTGTAATCTTGGAATCAACGCAGAAGCATTCAGCAATGTTTATCTTGGATATTTGGGCAAGGAAATACATCTTATTCAAGGAGCCGTTGAATTGTGCGAAAATCTTGCCGGTTGTCGATTGGCAATTATAACAAACGGATTTGCGAATGTGCAGACATCAAGGATCGGAGGCTCCCCTCTCTCTAATACCTTTGAACATATTATTATTTCCGAGCAGGTTGGATTCCAGAAGCCTGATAGAGAGATTTTCGATTATGCGTTTACCAAGCTTCAAATTACGGATAAGGCGAAAGTGTTGATTGTAGGTGATTCTTTAACCTCTGATATCCAGGGAGGGATTAATTATGGAATCGATACCTGCTGGTTCAATCCGCATCGTAAGGATAACAACACAGGTATAAAGCCAACTTATGAAATCAGCGAACTGACAGAGCTTCTGCCTATTGTTCGGTGATTTCATCGTTGGAGTATTGCAATAATCTATCGGATTCTGATATCTATGGAGTACATTCGTTCCGAGGAGTGATGAGATAATGTTACCGATCATTAGTATCTTAATGAGCATTTGGTTATATAGAGAAGCAAAATATCGGAATGACAATAAATACTTGTGGTCACTTTTTGGACTCTTGTTTTCATTCCTGGCAATCGGTGTTTTTCATCTCAGATACCGAAATCGCATACAGGGAATTTTTGCGATCGTTTTTGGAGTTTTTATTTATTCCCTTGTCCTCTACGATTATTTTAATTGGTAATTAGTCCTAGAGGGTGAAACTATTATACTAAGGACTGATTTTATGATCGTGATGACAGGCGTAATGATCTCAATATCACTTTTAATTATCGTTACCGTAGGTGTCGCTTTATACAAGTATTTTAGCAAGAATAAAATAGTAGAGCATTACTACACCCCATTAGATCACATCTTCGGCCAGACCCAAATCGAACACCATGAAGAAAAAGTAGATAAGAAAGAAATGGACGAGGACGAATCTGATGACAAGGAGTAATCAGATGAAAAATTGCCCTTTTTGCAATACCGGATTAATCAATGATCAACGAGTTGTCTTGAGCAACGAGACCTGTCTGTTCCTGCAAACTCCACAAGAGATTCTATTTGGTTCGGGATTAATTGTTCCAAAAAAACACCGTGAGACACTATTTGATTTATCGGAAGATGAATGGAGAGATACATACAAGTTATTGTCCAGTGTGAAGGAACTATTGGATCAACAGTGTCAACCGCAGGGCTACAATGTTGGCTGGAATTGTGGGGAAGTCGGTGGACAGCACATTTTTCACGCACACCTCCATGTAATTCCCCGCTATGCAAATGAACCATTTGCAGGCAAAGGAATCAGACATTGGCTGAAGAGTGAAGCGAACAGACGTCTTTAATTCCCCCCTTCTATTTCAAACATTTTATAAATGAAAAAATTTGTTTTCGGTTGCCACCAGTCACAAAATGGATGGCTTATTTGTTATACATTGCAGAAGGAGGTGGGAAAGCTTGGATAATGATACGATGGAGCACTTGATTGAAGCTGTGAAGTCAGGTGATTTGGAGAAGTTTGGAGTTGTGATAGAAGCTCTACAACAACCGATTTTCACTTATTGTTACCATATGCTGGGGCACAAACAAGAAGCAGAAGATGCCGTTCAAGAAGTGCTGCTCAAGGTATATGAAAAAATTGACAAGTATACGAAAAGCGTTTCCTTTTCTGCCTGGGTATATAAAATAGCCTACCATCACTGCATTAATCTGATTAAGCGGAAAAAGCTTTCTCGAATCATCACTTTTTTGAGAACAGGAACACAGACCGTGAGTGAAAATGAAGGGGAAGCCAACGTAGACAGCAAGCATCTGAGCGAACCGCTGCACCGTGCTTTAGCCAATCTTTCACCAGAAGAACGAAGTCTCGTTATCTTGCGTGTACTTGAGGAAAGAGGCTATGAAGAGCTCTCGTTACTTTTTAACAAAAAACCTGCAACACTTCGAAAGCAATACGAGAGGGCAATCAAAAAATGCAAAATATACCTGGTTACGCAAAAAGGAGGGAACGTGGATGAAACCTTCTCAGCCATCCGATGAGATCAAGAAGTTATTCCAAACAACATCTGTTCCCAAAATTGATGTCAAGGATCAGGTATTGCAAAAATTGTACGGAAGGAATAGTCAAAAGGAGGCCCACCAGATGAAAAGAAAAATGGGATTGATCGTGGCTGCTTGCCTTGTGTTTGTCGTAACCTCTGCCTTTGCTGCAATAAAAGTGTATGAATTGAAGAACGACAAGGGAGAAGTTGTTGTACAGGTAAATCGAACAGAACAAAACACGGTTTCGGAACCCGTAAGTTATAATGATAAAATTAACGAGGTACGAGAGAGTTTAAAGCCAGGAACGGCTGTGGCTGTCTATGTAAAGAGCAAGGATAATCCTGAGAAAATAATACGTTTCCTGCAAAAAGCAATTGATTCTACCGATCGCTCGGAGCTCCAGTCTATGGTGGGAAATATATTCCGTTTTCCAGCAGAACTCGTGGGAGGTTACTCCTTTACAAGTGGATATATCGAACATATGGTAAATCATGAAGTTGATGAAGAAGCGATGCGTCGGGAGGCAGACGAGACAAACAAAGATGTCGTGATCAAGGAGATTCCTGTAGACAAGAAGATTCAGCGGATGAGTGCCGCCTACGCTAGAGGTACGGGAGAGATAAGGTTAAACATAGATAATCTTGAGGAAATACAGAAGATTAGCTCCGATGCTGGCCCAGACGTAACAGTAGAAAAAGTGATGATTGATCAAACAGAGGCAATCTATCATATCCTGACCATCCAAAATCAGGGTAAAGAATCACGGGTAATAAAGTATATCAAATTTCTTAACAACGACAAAAAGCAGCTTTTCGAGCTAAGAACGCGATCCGCTGATATAACTAAAGAGGATTTGGTGACTGTGGCAAAAGACCTGATAAAGCAGCAACAATAGCAAACAGGAGCAGGAAAGGATTTACAACCTTTCACTGCTCCTGTTTTTTATCTACCGTTTATACTTCAACGGCAAAAGCTCATCGATGTGACACTTGCCGATTTCTGTTTCGTCGAGAATAATGACCTGCAAATCGCCGCTCCCGTAATCGCTTAACAGCTCTCTGCACATGCCACAAGGCGAGACAACCTTGATCTCCCGATTATCATCATCTGGGTCCGGGTGCCTTACAGCAACAATTGTATCGAATTCTTTATATCCTTCTGAAATTGCTTTTCCGATCACCATGGCTTCAGCACACACCGTAATTCTGCCGACATTGGCTTCTACATGAACGGCTGAAAAGATTTCACCCGTTTTAGTTCTCAGCGCTGCACCAACATGATGACGCTCGAATTCATAGCATCTTTTGATTACTTCCTGAGCTGAGGCAATCAACTCTTCATCCTGCTTCGTCAGTTTTGACAGCTTCACATGTTCACCTGCTTTATTGAGTGGTTACTCGATATAACAAAGCTAATCCACCGAGAAAGAATGCAAAGCCGAGAAGAAAGAATGTATTTGCTCGCTGCTTCATCCGTTGTTCATTGCCACCAAAGTGAGCACGGATACGATCTTGCCAACGTTTCGTCCGGGGCTGCCACATGACAATCACACTAATTACGAGTAGGAACAATGGCAAGAATAGCTTCATTAGCGTTGCGTCTCCTTTTTCTTCTTTCTCAACAGCCAACGACTGGTCGTAACGCCTTCCTCTGGCTCTCCTTCTATAATCAATCGGGCCTCTTCAGCAAGAAGAAGGGCCTCGCTAAACCGCAACTGTCTAAAAGCTGCCTCGGCTTTCGTCAGCAAATCATTCACCTGTCTGTTTTGTCTGCGATAGCGATTGGTGTACTGAATCGCACCTTCAGCCTTTTGAGAGTAAGAGATTACTTGCGCGGCCATTTTCTCCGTTGCAATCAACGATTCGTTGGCTTCTTCCAACAGATAGGCTACTTCCTCCAGTGAATAATTATATCTCTCCATTGCGATTTGCACACGGCCTAACGCTTGTACCACCTGATCAAACAATAACTTCAAATCGCTCGGAATCCCAGGCAGATAGCTCCGCTTGATTTGTTGTCGAATCCGTACCAATGCTCCTGAGATGCGCTCCATTTCATCAAGGACATCTTCTTCCGTTTCAAGAATCAGTTCGTGCGATTCGACTGATTCAATCTCAGCCTGTTGTTCAGAAGATGCTTGCTTTGGCATGACCAATTCATACTCTTCATCGTCAACTTGTCCACGTGCATCGATCACAGGAACGTTAAATTTCACTTTTACCAGCTCATCTTGCTCTTTATCTGCTTTTTCATCATTTTGCGGGTGTGACTCTGCTTCATGCACTTGATTCAATAAGTAGTAACGCTCTTCCTGACTCATCGTTTCGGAAACCACAGGTGTATCTTCCTGGTGCTGCAATTCTTCCTGTTGCTCGTTTTCCTGAGGTAGTTCTTCCGCTTGCGGGGCTTGTTCAGCATCTACCTCAAGCGTTGTATCCTCTGCTTCAGTCTCAGTATTAGTCTCAGTATTAGTCTCAGTATTAGTCTCAGTCTTAGTCTCAGTGCTTACCTCAATCTCAGGGCTTACCTCAGTCTCCGTACTAACCTCGGCTTCCGTACTAACCCCAGCCACATCTACAGTCTCTATCGCTTCCTCAACGTTCGACGTGTCTACTGTAGTAGCTGCTGCCACCTGCTTCTTGGCTGCTAAAACCGATTCTTCCATGGCCTGATAAATATGATCTACTTGAACTTCAAATGCCTTTACATGGGTCTCAGTCAAGGCAATATCGCCTTCTTCGAGTGATGACTTGGCTGATTGCAACAACTGTCTCGTTTGCAACAAGCCAGAATCAAGTGAGCTTTCGTTCAGGTCGTATCCGTCACCCACTGCCAGCGAAATATCCTTTTCCAGTTGTTTCAGTTCTTCCGGCAGCTCTTTTTGTACCCGGACAACCAACGCTGGGATAAGTTCGAGCAGACGTGATAGCTTTTCAAGAATTTGCTGTGCTTGCAGCGTCTTGTCATAAGCTTTGACATCATCTCCAGATGCCAGATCGCTCTTTACTTCGCTTCTCAACTTATCTACATCATCGAGTTGAACTTTCAATTCATGGAACGAGAGTCCGTAATCCAGGCGATAGTTGGTCAGCTTGCGTTCTACCGTCTCTACCAGTTTGGTAATTTCCGGGATTACCTGTTTGCTCTCTTTTTTTGTATGAACTACTTTCGTCGTATCATTTTTCAGTTCTTTCAATTCTGTTTCAATTTCAGTCAGGATCTCTCTGCCTTCTGCTAAAAGACTGCGAGCCGCCTGAAAACGGAATCGGTCGCATGCATCCTCTGACTCCAGGATGATCATTTCTACATCAGGAATCCGTACCCGGAGCATGTTCTCTTTGCGGTCAGCCAGCATCGCATAGCGTTCTTCGGTTACTCCTGTAGATTTTCGCAGTGATTTCTCGAAATCGATTGTCTGGATCTTTTCAACCAGCTCGTCTTTCCAGTCCTCTACCTCATCTACTTCTGAAAAGATCGTACGACGACGGATCATGATATAGACCATGCCCACGATTGCTACAACAAACACTATCACAATCGCATACAACCACCAAGGGATGCTTGCCAGAAATGATTTCTCTTTCGGTGCTGTTGTTACGGGTGCTGCTGTTTCTCCCACAGGTGTCCTCGGTGCAGCACCGATCCGTTCCATTTCAGCATTCACTTCTTGGATAAACAGCTCAATTCCTTTAATGTATTGCTTTTGGTTGCGGTATGGCTCGTAGTATGAGGTAAGCTTGTCATGCAGCATTTCAAGCTTGGCACCTTTTTTCTGCATCCCCTCGCCTGCATACACACCCACTTGCTCAGTATCGATGTCAAGCACAATCACCATCGAATTTTCTGGTAAATTGTACTTGTCATACAATTTATGTGCATACTCATCCGCATTGGCAGCCTCTGGCTGAGTGCTCTCTACAACAACAACTTTATATTGATCGGGAAACTTTTTCATTGTTTCCGCGAATTTTTGACGATCCTCTTTTTTTACATAGTTTGCATCATCCTGAACGACTGCGTCGATTTTATCAGGAAAAGGGGCAGCTTGTACCACACTTGGTACCCACAGAAGCCCCATCAGGCAGGCTATCAAAACTGTTTTTTTCAACTTGATACAACCCCTTCTATCGATTACATGCTTGCGACTCAATGGGCACTAACAAAGAAGTAACTAATTGGATAACGGATGATATCAACCATTCACAGAATGCATCCGAATTGGGTTCAAGATAATATACTTCACGTACAGTTTGGGGATTTTGATAAGGATAAACGAGAAGGCTTGTCATCGCAAGGATAATCGGATCGATCGGACCTGTTTCGAACTCTTTGGATATCATCCCCTGTTCGATGACAGATGCAAATCCGTGCTTCCAGCGGTGAATATAAACCGTCATCACTTCTCTAGCCAGCATTGATTCCACACTAAGTTCACGCTGAACAAGACGGGTTACAGCAGCATGATCCCGTTGAAAAAAAACATACAACCGAATCATCTGCTGCAACTGCTCCAAAGCAGTAGTGTGGGCTGAGCCAGCAAACTCACCCTCCAATAGCTGGAAGAATTTCTCGTAATAGGTGGCAATCAACACTTCCAGCAAGCCTTGCTTTCCTTGAAAGTGATAAGAAATCAGAGCAAGATTCACATCGGCTGCTTCAGCAATTTGACGAACTGTCGTGCCGTCGTAGCCTTGCGCATCAAACAGCTTTACTGCGGCATTCAAGATCCGCAACCGGGTTCGTTCTGTCTTATTCCCCGTCTCTTTCTCCCATTCCATCAGGATTGTCCCTCCCCAATCTGGACTGTGACTGGGCTTCTGCTCGGCGCTCATAGGCCTTGCCTAACTTGGAGCCTCCCCACATTAACAGTCCTAACAAGCCTAACACAACAAAGAAACGGATTTTATGTTCAGAGAAGTTGAAAATATCATGTCCTACAATCGCTTCCAGTAAGGTGATCGGAAACTTCCCGATTAACGTTGCTGCAAAGAATTGCAAAAATGATACTGCGGACAGGCCCGCTGCGGCATTGATGACAGTAGATGGCAAAACTGGAATCAACCGAGCCATGAGGACGATTCGAAACCCACTTCGTTCTGCCTGTTCATTTAAACGTTGAAAGAAAGGAAGATTTCCTACTTTCCCTTGCGCCCATCCTTGAGCGACATAGCGAGCAGTGAGGAAATTCAGACTGGCGCCAACTACGGCAGCAATCCAGGTAAGCAGGAAACCTCCTACTGGTCCAAAGATAATAATATTTACTCCCGCTAAAAGAAAAAACGGTACAAAGGGAAGAAACGTTTGAACAACAATAAGTAAGAAACTGATTACAATGGAAAGTAAACCGAACGTTTTTATATATTGACTGATCTGATCCAAATCACCAGTCTGTAAAAGTGCTCCCAGTTTTGTTTGTGTAAACAGTAGTACCAGAGCAATAATTACACCAAGGACAACTGCTGCTTTTTTCACCCGGTCACCCCCGGAGCAAATATTGGTCAATCTCGTATATTATAGTATAGATCTTCTTCCAAAAAAAGCATTCTAGGTTGGTATTTTCGACAATGTTTCCCTGTATCCCTCTTCAAGGTTCGACAAGTAAAATAAGAAGAGGGGAAACGGAGGAATTCATGAAAAAATACTTGCTGATTTCTTTTCTTCTATTACTAACCTGCTCAATGTATTCTAATTTTACAGAAAGTTCTTACGTATCATCCTTTTACCCATCTACAGTACATTCTGACTCTGGCACTCTATCAGTAGCTACATATAATATCCGCGGATGTCGAAATGATGAAGGCCTCGCAGATGTAAAAGCTATTGCCGATGAAATTAGAGAGCTTGATCCTGATATCCTTGCCCTGCAGGAAGTAGACGAGGGGCTTCCCCGTTCTGGCTTTGTCGATCAGGCGAAGGAATTGTCCCGCTTGTTACAAATGAATTATGCATTTTCACCAACGATAAATTTTGTTGTAGGTGCGTACGGCAACGCTGTTCTGAGTAAATATCCCATCCAGAACGTCGAATCAATTGCTCTCCCCTCTTCAAGGGAACCTCGAGGAGTAATGAAAGTAACCGTGGATGCTAACGGTTCACCCGTTACTCTGTATACGACGCACTTCGGGCTAAAGGCATCTGAGCGAAAGCAGCAGGCGGACACGCTGTACCAACTGCTACAAAAGGAGCAAAATACAGAACCAACGATTTTGTTGGGGGACTTCAATGTTGACCAGTCCGATCCACTGCTTGCCCCCTTTCGAAAGTTGCTTGATGACCCGCTTGCGAAGTCCAAGACTAAATTTGTGACCATTGACGGGAACAGCCTAAAGCAGATTGATCATATATTCATATCGGACGAACTGGCACTATCCTACGCAAAATCATCGACAAACAATCGGTCTGATCACTCGCCTGTCTTTTTTGAGTTGCATTTTGCTACAGAAACTGCATATGAGTCTGCCAACTACACGAAAGAGCGCCGCCCTTCTTTTTAGGGAACGCTCTTTCTTTTTGAATGGATTTACTTAAGGAGACGGAATCCGAGCCTTTGTACCATAGTCTCGAATAAAGGTCTCTATCTCAGAGTGTTCAACAACATTTTGGTTTCCGTGTACATACTGCGAACGAATTGCCATGGTTAACTTGGTCGGGAGCAGATTTTTCCGATCGTAATGAATGGTATACTCAGCTTCGAGCTCCATATTATCGATCATGTTGTCGAGTTCACTATTTGATTGATTTGCCTGAATGGTTGCCGTTCCCTGTCTGCCTATTCCTTCATCCAAACTCAGCATCATTTTCAGCTTAGGTGTATGAATGGCTGTAGTCCGCATCCCATTAGATTGTATCCCCAGAGTTTGTGACCTCTGTTGACTACGCACCTGTTCCCGCAACCAATTCTTTAATTTGTTCGAGTCCAGCAAAACTCGAACTGCCCCGAAGTCGTCTTCTCTATTGCCGTCTCGCAACGGCAACACTCTTGCCTTCAACTGATCCATCTGATATACGTTTGCGATCGGATTCCAGTTTTCAAATTCCTGCCGAACCGAGAAATCCTGACCTGCAACCGGGGACCAATCACTTTGCTTGCTTGACTTTACAAATAACTCGGGCCCTCTTGATACGAGAGACATCATGGTTGCACTCTTCTCTGCAGGATTTGATAATCGCAGATCAAGGTACACGTCTTTTCCCTGTACAACTCCAGAATAATTGACAAGATTGCTGTTGGTTGTACTACCTGTGACCAACTTGGTACGCCCGTAGAATGAATATGCACTCTGCGCAAGAAATTGATCCCGAATGGCGTTGTACTTCACACTGGCATCTGCTTTATTCTCATTTGCATTGCATCCAGTCATACTGACGAGCAAAGACAGGATAAGAGCAGACAATAAGCCTCTCCGTATCGGTATCATTGCGATTCCCTCCTTTTCCTCTTCTATGTAGAACTTCCTTTAGTAGGGTTTCCGAGGAAGGAGGCAACTATTCTAAAGGCTATAACGAATAGGTTAATATTCCATTCTTCTCACTGACGTCGACCTGATGCAGGATTCGCAACAGATCCAGATGCCCTAGTGTTTCAGATAGCGTGAGCGGCAGCTCCTTTTTGTAAAGCGTCGGGAACAATAGCATGGTCAACTCGAAAGCGGTTTTGGCTCCATCTCGCAAAAACCCTTTCAAAATGTCGGATCGTTCCCAGTTCTTTTGTAAACGGGTAGAAATCAGTTCCCGATGGTTAGTCACGACTTCCCCATGGCCCGATAAAATTAAATCGATGTCCATGTCAGCACACATTTGCAATGCCGTCCGATACTGAACGAGCGTAAGCGGACGGTCTTGTGTTTGATTTCGCGGTGGCTCGATGAAGGCGTTGGAAGAGATGTGCTTGATAATATGATCACCAGCAACCATCACTCTGTCGGCTTCCCGATATAAAGAAAGATGACTTTGCGAATGACCTGGAGTGTAAAAAACCCTCCATTCTGGCAAGCCGGGAACCTGCTCCTGATGCTTCAAGAGCCCATCAATCTGGCTTTGCTCTGAAAAAGTAAGCATCAGCTTATGGAATTTCTGGATCACAGACAGCATCGATTCAGGAACGCCACTCTGTCTGTAGTGGGTCAGGAAAAACTGATCGTGAAAAACCATAAACCCGGGGTCCAATTCGACATACGGCACGGCAAGCGGATGAGCATAGGTTTTGGCTCCTGTTTCCATGCGTGCCTTCTCTAATAGCCCACAATGATCGACGTGGTGGTGAGTAAGAATAATTTGCTCTATATCTCGCATTTGAAAACCAATCCGATTGACTCCCTCCACAAGTGCATTCCATGATTCAGGTATGAGCGGCCCCACATCCACCAGTGTTAATTTCTCACCTTCAATCAGGTAGACATTCACTGGACCAACAGAAAAAGGGGTTGGAATCTCAATCTGGTATACTCCTCGTGCAATCTCATCCGTCTTGCGGATTGTTTCATCGTTAGAATACAGGCTCATATCAGTTCCTCCCTCAAACGGATCATTTTCTAAAGTCTACCATACCGAAAGTATTTAGTTAAACAAAGAAAAAGCCAAAGCTCTTCCTTCAGAGCCTTGGCTTCTCGCTGCATTTCTTTCTTTTATCAACCTATTTTGCCAATACCACACGATTTCTTCCGCTGTTTTTGGCTTCGTACAAGGCGACGTCCGCGAGGTTGAACAGTGTCTCAACACTCATATCGGCTGACGTCTTCTTCTCCCATTTGGCTACTCCCACGGAAATCGTCACGCTTGGATTGGTTTCCCGCTCCACAAGCATCCGAATTCTGTCCGCTATGTTCATGGCTGAGTGGAAGTCAACCTTTGGCAAGTATACAGCCAGTTCTTCACCGCCCCAGCGAGCTGCAATATCGGAATCACGGATACTTTGCTTGATGAGGGATGACACCTGTATCAGGACTTCATCGCCCACCTGATGTCCGTAGGTATCGTTTACTTTTTTGAAGAAGTCGATATCGATCAAAATCAGAGAGCCAAACCCATCCCGATCCAGTGAATATTTGACTTTTTCGTTCAAGTACCGGCGAGCAAACAAACCGGTCAGGTTATCCGTAATGACCATTCTCTCCACTTCGTTATGGAGCATGGCATTCGTAATCGCCAGGCTGGTATGCTGGGCAAAAATTTCTAACAGCTTGAAGTCATCAAAGCTGAAATAATGTCGCCTGGAATCAGCAACCATCAGAATGCCCGTCACTTCAGACTCTCGCAGGAGAGGCACCCCCATGAAGGAAGCAAACGAAACGAGTGAGAACGGCATAGTGTCCGTACTCGAGTGAGCCAGAATGACTGCCTGCTTATCGCTCAAAATATCGGCAATTGGCCTTTCAGACGAATTAACCAGTTTACCGATATGTGTCTTGTCAGACGATGAAATGACAGTCAACGAATTTTCATCCAGTTTTTTCTGGATAATCGCACAATACTCTGCTTCGAACGTTTGTAAGAGCATATTGGTAACAAATTGAAGGATGTCTTCCAGATTCAAGCTTCGATTTAATTGCTGTGCCATCTCATTAATCAGACGAAGCTCCCGAATCAGATTGCGGGATTGCTGATAAAGCTGTGCATTTTCGAATGCTGTACCTGCCGTCTCAGCCAAGATGGAGATATAATCGGTCTCGTTTGCCGTGATGCTAACCATATCTCTCGCTGTCAGCTCCAACACACCATAGATCCCTTGTTTGCCAAGCAATGGTGCTGCCACAACCGTAACCATGCGCTCAGCCATCTGTTGCTTGCCTACCACAAGCTTTCCTTCCAGATAGGCTCTGCTGCTGAATTCATTCTCACCTGGCTGAAAAGAAAGCTGTTTGACAGGCAAAGAAGTGTTCGTATCAACCGTCAAGTAAAGATCAACTTCAAAGTACGAATACAATTGCTTGATACTTTTAATGATTTCAGCAAGAACGTCATTCACATCTATAGAAGCCTGAATCTTTTTGGTCAACTCGTATAGCAAATCTTTTTTGGTCGCTTCCAGTTTGATATCATCCGAAATCGTCGCTCGATAGATAGCGTAACTAACCTTCTCACCGACTTCCTGGAGAAAAGCGATGTCCCGTTCGTCATAAAAAATTTCAGAAGAAGGCTCTATCACATGCAAAAAAATAGCAACGAGCGGCCTGTCTTCACAGTAAATGGGATAGACAATGAGTTTGCTGTCATCCAGGGTTGCAGGCGTAATACGTTCTTGTGGAAACCGGCGAATCACTTCTGCTATGCGCTCTCTTGTTGTTTGATTCATTTGGGTTGCGACCTTATCCTGAGGAACCAGTTTTCCTTCCTCATCCAGGCGAACAGCATAGCATATGCCTTTATTGACAATACCATTGATCTGGTCAATGACACTTTTCACTACGAATTTGGCTCGTTCGTGCTTGTTGGCATTCATTACGATTTCACTGGCTGCATGTTGAATGTAAGCGTCATACCCCATGTAAATCAGTGGAAGCAAGCCTTTCGTGTAGGAGTACATATCAAAATCAATGACATCACTAGGTACTACCAAACCAATTGTTGCACGCAGCTTGCCATCTCGTTCCTTTAACGGGATGATACCCCAGGTACGTGCTTCTACTACCTCTTTATCTTCCCGAACGGTAATTTCACCCGTCTCAATGGTCTGAAGTACAAAAGGATTCGTTGCGCTTGCCAAACTGCCTTCAATGGAAGCAGGCGACCAAGCTTGTCCTCCTTGCAACGGGAACAACTTCAAGAGTGTCCCTTCAGCATCAGTCAAAAAAAGGATTCCCGGGCGATCTACTGGCCATGAGGATAAAAAAAAGTGGGCCATATACATGAAAACAGTCTCTAACTTCCCCAACATCTGCCTATTGGTCGCCACAAAACTCCCTCTTCTCTTTCTGATGTAATAGATCGTGATCGCTCATTCAATCAAATGAGTAGTGTCATTCACATGTAGTACTTCCCACGAATTGGTTTGAAAACGAAAAACAGAGACACTTGTATTATCTATCCGAGTAATACCCGTTCCTTGTTCGCCACCAGTCACATAATGCAAGAAAGCGTTAATCAACCCACCGTGACTAACGACTGCAATCATTTCATTAGGATGTTTTTGTGCCAGCTTTGTTAAACATTCATTTGCTCGGATCTGCATGGCTTCAAATGCTTCAATCCCATATACCTTTTCATCGGAAACAGGTTCCGTAAATTTTGCACGAATTTCTTCATAAGTTAGACCTTCCCATTCGCCGTAACAACGTTCCCGCAGCTCCTGGAATGTCTGGTGCGGAAGTGGTCTTCCTGTCTGTTGCACGATTTTTTGTGCTGTCGTATGAGCTCGTTTGAGATCGCTAGAATAAACGGCAGCAAACGGATGGTTAGCCAGATGAGCAGCAAGTTTCTCTGCTTGGGCAGTACCAAGTGCATTCAGATCAATATCGCTATGCCCTTGAATGCGGCGGAGCTTGTTCCATTCAGTCTCGCCGTGTCGAATGAAATAAAGGATTGTGTCCATTTGTTGCCCCTTTCGACCTCTTTCAGAACCATTCCTCAATTCCTATTATAAAGGAAATAGAAATTTCTTGCTACACTTTGAAACAAAGCTTCATTTGCTTCGTCATATTTGATAGTTAGCACAACGAAGGGGGCTTCACTTATGAAACGAATCATTTCTGGTTCTTGCCTTTTGGTATTATCGGCATCTTTGGTCTTCCCGTTTACTCCTGCACTTGCCAGCTCTTACTCAACATCGCCTGTAGCAAAAGCAATCGCCGTTGCTCCGAGTGATGTGAAGCTATCAAAAGAACAAGCCATTGCTCAAGCCAAAAAGTATGTTTCCATACCAGAAGGCTATCAGTTGGATAACACATCATTTCGAGCGGGAGACACCTGGAGGCCATTCCCTGAATGGTCGTTTAACTGGGTAAAGAAAACACCCAATTCTGATTATGGTTTTCCATCTATCAGCGTTTCCGTACATGCGGATACTGGTGAATTGACTTCTTACTCAACTTATAACCCGACTCAAGCTGCTCCTGTGAAATCGACAATTTCACGTACCAATGCAACCAAAGTAGCGGAAGACTTCATTTCTAGAGTTTCACCGCAGAAAATGGAATCTGTGAAGCTTTACACCAAAGACTTGCCAACGCCAAAGCCGCCACTTGGTACTACGATTGTGCATTACTTCCGTTTCGCCCGAATGGTAGATAATATTCCTTTTTTAGAGAATAGTATCGATGTCTCCGTCGATGGCAACGGCCAAATCATCAGCTACCAATTGAACTGGAACGACAAGCTCACTTTTGAAGACAATAAAAGAATCATTGAGCAAAAAGAAGCGTTGGAAACGTTCCGCAAGAATGCCAATGTCACATTAAGCTATATCATGCCATGGGAGAGAATGCAGCAAAACGATAAATTCTCACCCATTCTTGCCTACACGAACCCATTTTCCAACCTCTATTTGGACGCAACGAACGGAAAACCGATGTCCATTTCATTAGTTGAGCTCAAAAAAGAGAAAGATCCCGAACCAGTAACAGATAAGCCACTTTCTCCGCTCCACTCCGGTGCACAACTGGATCAGGATGGTGCAGTCAAGCTGGCGGTGAAGCTGTTCTCTCTCTCCAAGTACGAGCTGAAGGGTGCAAACTACAACGAAAATGACTATCGTGGTGGCCGTGGCGTATGGGATCTGCAATTTGAGAATAACGATACGTCCAAAGAAAGACGCTTTGCCTACGTTGCTTTGGATGCATCAACAGGAGATGTGCTTTCTTTCTCTAACGATTACTACGATCCGGCTGCTCAGAAGGAAAAACCGAAATACACAGAAGAGCAAGGAAAAGCCAAAGCGGTGGAATTTATCCGCAAAAACACTCCAACGTTGGCTGCCAATCTGTACATGATTGACAACCAAATGAACCCTGACTATAAATATCAATTGAATCAAGGCCGTCTGTACTTTGGATTCAAACGTTTTGTGAATGATGTTCCTGCCGCAACTGGAGATGCAAACGTAACCTTTGATATGAAAACTGGAGAAATTCTCCATTATTATATTAATGTTGGAAAAGAAGTCTACCCAACAGCGCTTCCTGAACACAAATCAAAAGAAGATGCGTTGGAAGCCTATTTGAACGAAAGTGAAGTAGATTTGGTCTATGTTCTGCCTCCAATTGCTGATCCGATGGCTGAAAAAATGGGCGAAATTCCTAACCGGACAGCCAAGCTGGTCTATCGAATGACTTCCACTCCTTTCGAACAACCATATGTATTTGATGCGGTAAGTGGCGAATGGAAGAGTCAGTCTTCCGGAAAAACCGTCGTCTTGCATCGTCAAGTACCAGACGATCTGAAAAATCATCCAGCGGCAACCGCATTAAACCTGATGTATGAATATGATGCGATTTCTCTGGTGGATGGCAAAATTATGCCTGACAAGAAGATCACTCGTGGAGAAATGATCGATATGCTTGTTATTACATTGAATCAGGGACGTTTTTACCCTGAATGGCTTTCTTCTCGCAAAGCTTCCTTTGCAGACGTAGCCTCAGGCTCCCGTTACTTCGCTTCAGTTGAAACGGCCGTAAACCTCGGTATTCTCGACAAAGCGAGCGGAACATTGAACCCGGACGAAGAAATTACCAAGGAAGAGTTGGCTGACATGCTAGTTCGTGCATTGGGCTACAAGAAGCTCGCTTCCTACAACAATTTGTTCGATTCAAAACTCACCGATATTGCCAATTCGAAACATCGTGGCTCCATCGCGATTGTTACAGCCCTAGGTATCATGTCGTCTGAGAAAAATCAGTTCCAGCCACAGACCAAAGTATCCAGAGCAGATGCTGCTGTCTCCTTCTACAACTTCCTGGAGAAAAGAAGAGAGCTTGTAGAATCCAGATTCCCGCAATAGCATCGCCCAATTTTCTCTTGACTTTCATAGTCTCCGAATTATAATATTGAATGTATGTGTGCAGGGTAGCATTGATTGTAGGTAAAAACGAAAGATTAACCTTCTTAGTCCCACCCTTGTAGAGTTGCGGCTGATTACACTCTACGATGGAGCACGATGCGGAAACGCTACCGTCCGAAGTTCGTGTAGGTAAAGATGAGACTGGTCTTTCGGAAGTAAACACCTGCGAATCCCAAATTAAAGGAGACTGAATTACACATGGCACGTTACACAGGACCTCGCCACAAATTGGCACGCCGTCTCGGTATCTCTTTGGACGGTACTGGAAAAGACATTAAACGCAACTTCCCACCGGGACAACATGGACAAAGCCGTCGCAAATTGAGCGAATACGGTGTTCAGTTGCAAGAAAAACAAAAACTTCGTCATATGTTCGGAGTTAACGAAAAACAATTCCGCCGTACGTTCGACCAAGCATCCAAAATGCAAGGCGTATTGGGCGAAAACTTCATGAAATTGCTCGAATCCCGTTTGGATAACGTAGTATACCGCTTGGGCTTCGCTCCAACTCGCCCAGCTGCTCGTCAATTGGTTAACCATGGTCACTTCCTCGTAAACGGTAAGCGTGTAGACATTCCTTCTTACCGCGTACAACCAGGTGATGTGATCTCCTTGCGTGAAAAATCCCGCAACCTTTCCCTCGTGAAAGAATCTGTGGAAGCTCGCAACTACCTTCCAAACTACCTCACTTTCAACGATGCAGCGCTTGAAGGTACTTTCACTCGCTTGCCTGATCGTGAAGAAATGCCTGCTGAAATCAACGAAGTTCTTATCGTTGAGTTCTACAGCCGTTAATCATTTGCTACAATCAAGACATCTGCCAACCAGCAGATGTCTTTTTCTTTTTAGTTTGCCAGGGTTTGCTTTGCTTTTTTGAAGGGAGATGAAAAAACAAATGGAGCATTTACGAAACATGATTCCTTTTCTTCAAACGTCCACTCGGATAGATCCTATCACAAAGGGATTTTCGACAGATAAGAAATACCTTGTCAGTTTTGCAAATAGATCACGTCTCATCCTCAAAACAGCTTCAATTGATCAATGGGAACGAAAGCAAACGGAGTGCGCTATTTTGCGTGAGCTTCAATCCCACCACGTAAAAGCATCCATTCCCGTTGATAGCGGGACACTTGAAGATCAGCATCTTTGTTATGTTTTATTTTCCTATCTCGATGGAAATGATGCGAGTGAAATGTTGCCAGCCTATTCGGAGGATGAACAGTATGCAATTGGATTCACGGCAGGTCAGGAACTCGCAAAAATGCACAGGCTCTCCGCTCCCCCGGCAATTCAGCCCTGGAATATGCGGGCTTCGCAAAAACATCAGAAATATGCTGCTGCTTACCAGAATTGCGGTATTCGTTTGAAAAATGACAGCAACATTCTCGATTTTATTGAATCTGCATCACCTTTGATGAAGGCCCGTCCCAATACTTTTCAACATGATGACTTTCATGTCGGGAATTTGATTGTGAAAGAGAAAGAATACGTAGGTGCGATTGATTTTAACCGATTTGACTGGGGCGATCCGATTCATGATTTTTACAAGCTTGGATTATTTAGCAGAGAAGTAAGCATTCCATTTTGTATCGGGCAACTGCATGGCTATTTCAATCAACAGAACCCTCCAGATACCTTTTGGAAGCTCTATAACTTGTATATGGCAATGAGTCTTTTCTCGGGCCTGGTTTGGTCCATCCGGGTTACACCACACCTCGTTGATCAGATGACTGAACGGATATATTCGATTCTGGAAGATCACCAGTATTTCGAATCGGAGAAGCCCCTGTGGTATCGGTGTGATTAGCTACTCTCGACTCAGGAGCTTCAAAAGATCACGTTTGGTTACAGGATGGTAGGTTAATACCCTGCCGTTGTACAGCACGGTAAAAACTCCGTATGCAGACGGGGAGCTTTGAGCATCCTGATAAGTATTTATCTCGATGACTTTTGTCGGAATTCCCAGTTCACTGGCAGTGTCAGTGATTACTTCAACAGACTGATCGATATACGGGCATTGATCAGAGCGAAGGATCGTTATCCCTTCACTGTACTGTTCAGCTCTTGCTTCCCAATCCGTTGGAAAGCTTGGTGTCTGACATTCTTTGAATTTTTTCACAACCAGTTGAAAATTCGGCGGTGCCTCATCAACGATGGTGAAGCCATACTTCAGGAACAAGCGACTATCGGCTACCCACGTTTTTTGACTGGTGACCATTGCGATCCCTGATTTGTTTTGCGCTTCTCCTTCTCGAATGCACGCTTCCAGCAATTGTGCGCCATATCCTTTTCCTTTCCCTTGACCAACAATCCACAGACAATGAATCATCAGGAAGTTGTCGGCATGTACCGCTCGCCAGGCAGATTCACTCGGGACAAACTCGATAAATCCTCTCGGATAACCATCTTCGAGCAGCAGTTTGATTTGCATTCCTTCTGCCAATCTGTCTTTAAGCCAGTTGAGCTTTCGCTTGTAGCCTGTTGATTTCGGTTTGCTTCTCATACAAAAAAATCCGGTCTGATCCATATTTTCTTCATTTACATCGATTATGCTGATCATACATTCACATCCTCTTTCCATAACGAAAGCAGCCATTGACTCAACAGCGAGACTAGTCACATCCGCTGCTCTCATTAAATGATCAATAGAATTCAAAACAATCCATCTAATACATCATTTTACAACTAATCCCATTATTTTTATTTAAAAAAATGAACCAGATTTATGAAAAACAGCAGAACAAAAAAGGCGAGTAGACACCGTCGCCAGTGCACTCGCCTTTCTTTTCCGTGATTCGTGATTTAGTTAATTGGTTACCTGGAAATCTTCGCAAACTTACGCTTACCTACCTGAACAACGGTGCCTTCTTCCAATTTTACAGAAGCGTTAATATCCGTAATTTTTTCCTCGTTCACTTTTACTGCTCCCTGTTGCACACTGCGACGAGCTTCTCCTTTGGAATCAGCCAGTTTCAAATCAAACACGAGATTGACGATGTTGGCTTCTTCGTTTTCGTATGCGGAGAAATCGAGTGTAACCTCAGGAATATCCGTTGGCAATGCTCGTTGCTGGAACACCGTCTTGAAGTGGTTCTCTGCTTCTTCTGCTGCCTGTTCTCCGTGGAACATACGGACAAACGTCTTCGCAAGGTTCATCTTGGCGTCACGTGGATGGACCGAACCATTAGCTAGACCAGCACGCAGTTGTTCCAATTCTTCCAAAGAAATGTCGGTTGCCAACTCGTAGTATTTCAGCATCAACTCGTCAGGTACCGACATGGTTTTTCCGTAAATCTCGTTCGCAGGCTCATTTACACCAATATAGTTTCCAAGACTCTTGGACATTTTCTGTACTCCATCAAGTCCTTCGATAATTGGCATCGTAAGAATGACCTGCTGCTCTTGTCCAAACTCTTTTTGCAAGGTACGTCCCATTAACAGGTTGAACTTCTGATCCGTTCCGCCCAACTCGACGTCACTTTGCAGAGCTACCGAATCATAGCCTTGCATTAACGGGTAGAAGAATTCATGAATGGAGATTGGTTGGTTGTTGCTGTAGCGTTTCTCGAAGTCATCACGTTCGAGCATGCGTGCAACAGTCGTTTTGGCAGCGAGTTCAACCACATCAGCAAAGGTCATCGGAGCAAGCCAGGTGGAATTGTAATTGACTTCCATTTTGCTTGCATCCAGTACTTTTCCGAACTGCTCCACATAACTTTGGGCATTTGCTTTGACCTGCTCTTCTGTCAACTGCTTGCGTGTTTCTGATTTGCCTGTCGGATCACCAATGCGACCAGTAAAGTCACCGATGACAAGCTGAATGGTATGGCCAAGCTCCTGGAACTGGCGCATTTTTTGGAGGACTACAGTATGCCCTACATGAATGTCAGGAGCCGATGGGTCAAGCCCCAGCTTCACACGTAGCGGAATACCTTGTGTCACAAAACGCTCCAATTTCTTGCGCAATTCTTCTTCCGGTACAATCTCTGCTACGCCACGTTGAATAATCGCTAACTGACGCTCTACTTCCTGCTTTTGTTCCACTGTTAAAACAACCTTTTCCACAACTTGATCCTGTGACATGTAAATTAACTCTCCTTTTTATACCCGCACGACACTAGCATTCCCTCGTTTTGGGCATCCGTTAAATGAAAACCTGTTAAAATAACAAAAAAATCCCGCCCCACATAGGGACGAGATTTGCTCGCGGTACCACCCTAGTTGGAAGAGAGATGTCCTCGTCTTCCCACTCTTTCGATAACGGCTCATCACCGTTCGGCTGTCAAAAACGGCCATGGCCGTTTTTGCTGACCGCAAGCGGTCACATCCACTTTAATGAAAAACGTCGAGACGTTTTTCACAGAAAAAGCCGACATGCTCCAGATGTGTAATTCGCATCAGGCAGACTACTGGTTCGCACCAACCACCAGTTCTCTTCAAAAGTCCAATCCCTCGCTACTTTCATCCTTCAACGCACTATTTCCATATAGCAGTTACTATAAAAATATACTTACCACATCCTGACGCTGAATGTCAATGCAGCGGCTACGCTTGTCATAATTTGTACTACCTGCTGAAACGTTATGGTATAATTGGTGTGATATTCTAGGGGGGACGTATATATATGGAGAACGAATTCACCTCGTCGGATAAAAAAGCAAAACGCAAACGACGTCGAGGAAAGAAAAACATCGCCCTTACCATACTCCAGTTATTTCTGCTATTTGGTTTTATGGGAGCGTTATTAGCTGGTGGCGCTGTTGCTGGATATGTAGCCGCACTTGTAAAGGACGAGCCTGTTCGCAGCTATGATGAAATTCAGAATAAAATATTCAGTAATTATTTAACTGGCTTTGCTTACTTTAACGATGGTTCTCTCATCGGCCAGCTTCGGGCTGAAGATGGTGATCGTCGGTTGGTTAAAAAAAGTGAAGTCTCACCTTATTTGATCAACGCCATTATTGCAACAGAGGACAAGTATTTTTTCGAACATAACGGTATCGTATTCCAATCCACACTTCGTGGAGCCTTCCAGGATTTGACGAATGCGCCAGTTGTTACGGGAGGAAGTACGCTTACCCAGCAGTTGATCAAGAATACCATTCTCTCACCTGAAGTTAGTCATAAGCGTAAAGCAAAGGAAATCTTCTATGCACTCCGAATTGAGCGTATGTTCTCGAAAGACCAGATTCTTGAAGCGTATATGAATGAGATTTACCTGGGCAAAAACGCCAACGGCTCCAACATCTACGGAGTACAAGCTGCTGCCAAGGGAATATTTGATAAAGACGTTAAGGATCTCAATCTATCAGAAGCTTCTTACATTGCTGGATTGATCCAAAATCCGGGCAACTACTCTCCCTTCTCTCAAGTGGGGTACCGCCGAGGCAAAGAGAGACAAAAAATGGTGCTCGAACGTATGGTGGAGAACCAGTATATCAACCAGGAGCAATTCGATGAAGCCTTCAATTCTGACTTGAAAGTTGTCCTTGCCAAACCGCAAAAACGCGCCTTTGACATGCATCCGTATCTCATGACCGAGATTGAAGAGCGTGCGGCACAAGTGCTCTTGGATCAACAGTTGCAAGAAGAAGGACGAGACAAGTCCACCATCGGACGCAACGAATATCATCAGTTGATTCAGGATAAGAGCCGCCAAATCTTGCGGAATGGGTATCACATCTACACAACCGTCAACAAAGATGTGGATCGGATTATGCAAGATATTGCCTCCAATCCAAAAAACTTTGGCAAAAACATCTCTTATAATATCAAACGGGCCAATGGGAAAACCGAACGGATCGAAAACGCCTTGGAAGAAGTCGGCGGCATGCTGATTCATAACAAAACAGGTGCCATCCTCGGTATGATCGGCGGACGAGATTTCAACGTTGAACAAACCAACCACGCTACGGTTCCACGTCAGCCAGGTTCCGCGATGAAACCACTTGCTGCCTATGGACCTGCATTTGAGCTAGGTATACTTCAACCAGGTTCTCCGATCGATGATTCACCACTCACGCTGGCAGACGGTGTGAAAGGTACCCACCAGCCAATGAACTGGGATAACAAATACCACGGCATGATGAGTGCACGTGAAGCGCTGCGGCAGTCCTGGAACGTGCCTGCAATCAAGACCTATTTGAAAGTGGGAATTCCAACCGCTCTCGAATACGTGAAAAAAATGGGAGTCACCACATTGGAAGACGCTGACAACCATGCAGCTACTGGAGTAATCGGCGGCCTTACGTATGGCCTCACTGTAGAAGAGATCACCAATGCGTATGCAACCTTTGCCAATCACGGCAGTTTCATTGATGCCTACCTCATTGATCGCATCGAAGACAGTCAAGGAAAAGTGATCTACAAGCATCAAGTCCAGCCACAACCGGTATTCAGTGAACAAACGGCCTATCTGATCACTGACATGATGCGCTCAGTAGTCAACTCGGGAACAGGTGCTTCGATTCGTAAATATGTACCGAGAAGCATTGATGTTGCCGGCAAGACTGGTACGACCAACAGTTCAAATGACCTGTGGTTTGTCGGTTACACACCTGAATTGTCACTTGGCGTCTGGTCAGGATATGATGATCCGCATCCTCTTGCCTCCAAGACTCGTCCGATGGATATCTGGGGCAAAGTGATGAAAGAAGTTTTGAAGCTGGAACCTTCGTTATCACCGAAGACAGCAGCCTTCGATAAACCAGGTGGAATTATTAGTGTGACCATCGACAGCAAATCAGGGCTCTTGCCAAGTGAGCTGTCCAAGGAAGCGGGGCATTTGATTACCGATTTGTTCAATAAGGAATTTGTCCCAACGAAAAAAGATGACACACACCAGAAAGTAAAAGTAGTTGAGTTTAATAAAGTTCGCTATCTTGCCAAAGCGGGCACTCCTGACGATTTTGTCACGGAAGGCATTTTCTTTAAAAGCCCTGAGCCTTTGAATTTAACAGCAGATGACTCAACTGACAAAAACAAAAAATCGACTGCTCGACCACCGGATTGGGATCAGCGTTTGCCAGAAAAGGAAGACCCTCGTACAGATGTGAGTGGCACTCCCGCTGTCCCTGGCAATGTTACACTCAGTAAGACAAACAATCAGCTAACACTTGGCTGGGCCTCTGCCAATGAAGCTGACTTGCTGGGATATCGCATTTACCGGGCCGGAACAGATGGCCAGTTCGTCAAGCTTACAACGGTAAAAGATCCCAGTACACTTACGTTAGCTGACACAATCTCAGGACACGCCGGATACTATGTGACGAGTGTGGATATTGCAGGGAATGAATCCGCCCCTTCGCCCATTGCGTCAACAACAATGGATGTTGAATGGCAGACACCAACTGATCCGACCAATCCACCTATTGACACGGGTACAATCGATCCGAATCAGCCGACAGAACCTGGTGGAACGGATACACAAGGGCCAGACAGTCAAGTGGGAAATCCAAGTGCGCCAGCCAACCTCTCTATTAACAAAGTGTCAACTGGCCTAAAACTGTCGTGGGCAGAAAACCCTGATTCCGAACAGGTTATTTTGTACAATGTGTACTATACATCAGATCCAGTAAATGGGTTTACTTTACTCGACACAGTTGCCAGTACCTCTTACACGCATAAAACGACGAAAGAAGACGGTTGGTACTACGTCACAGCAGTAAACAGCTATGGAGAATCCGTTCATTCGGACAATGTGAGCGGTTTGCGTGCTCAGTAATCAAATTGCTTATATGAATGATTCGAACAAGTCATAATGGTAATAGAGACAAAGGAGATGGAGTGGTTCCGTCTCCTTTTCTTTTTACGCGGCAAACGTGACAGCTTCTTGAACCTTCCATTTCATGAAGTACCTTGTTATGCTTATCATGTATAATAAAATAAATAGAAAACCAGCCAAAAGCAGGTATTTTTTGCCGTGTATGGTCTGCCAATTCACAGAAGATGGAGGTGAATCAAAACGAATGATTCACACCAAACAATTCTTTTCACGCAGCATGGTTGCCAACGGACATCAGCTTGTTATCGAAGGCCCAGTCGAATCAGAAAAACTTGCTGCCATGCGTTTTGATGAAGGATTAAAAGCGTTCCGAGTTCCTGAAGAACAGCAACAGGCCCTTGTAGAAATCGCCGCACTCCCGGAAGGACGGATTATTGTTGCTAGGGAAGGCGATCTTGTGCTCGGCTATGTTACCTATCTCCACCCTGACCCGCTCGAGCGTTGGTCCCAAGCAAAATTGGACGATTTGTTGGAGCTGGGAGCCATCGAAGTCAGTGACAAGGTCAGAGCAAGCGGTGTTGGCAAGGAAATGCTTCGGGTCTCCTTTATGGACGATGCGATGGAAGATTATATTGTCATTACCACCGAATACTACTGGCACTGGGATTTAAAAGGAACCGGACTGGATGTATGGGAATATCGCAAAGCAATGGAAAAATTGATGGTGACTGTCGGGATGGTCTGGATGGCAACGGACGATCCAGAAATCTGCTCACATCCTGCCAATTGCTTGATGGCCCGCATCGGAAAAAGAGTACCGCATGAAAGCGTCGTTGCCTTCGACGGCATGCGTTTCCAAAATCGATTTTTATACTAACTAAGGGAGGCATTTGGTTTCTATGCGTATCGAAGAAATCATGAGAAGACGTGTTGTTACAGTAACGCCTTCAACAACGATAAAAGAGGCATTATCCTTACTTCGAGGCAATCGGATCCGTCATCTTCCGGTGGTTGAAAATGATAAACTGGTCGGAATCGTTTCTGATCGAGACATGAGAGACGCACTCCCTTCCAATCTATGTGAGCATGATGACGATGAGCTAGTGCTGCAAAAGCCGATTGAGGAAATCATGCATCGCAATGTCATTACCGCTCATCCTCTCGATTTTGTCGAGGATGCAGCCAGTACCGTATACGACTTCAAGGTAGGTTCTCTACCCGTGGTCGAAGCAGATCGGGTCGTAGGAATCATCACTGAATCTGATATTTTGAATTGCCTTGTTGAACTGTTCGGTGTAAACAAGCCGAGCTCTCATATTGAACTTGAAGTAGACGATCGAGCGGGCATGTTAGCGGATGTCAGTCAGGTATTCAAGGATGCCAACGTGAATGTAAACAGCGTGATCGTTTACCCAGGTGATAACCCTGGCAAGAAAAAGATCGTATTCCGAGTCACCACTATCGATCCTCGTCACGTGATCGAATTGCTGCATGAGAAAGGATTTATCGTGAATCACCCCATCAAAGGGGGAATTCGCCCTTGAGTCGCAGCTCGAAATTTATCTATTCTGCTGACTTCACAACTTATTACTTTCATGAAGACCACCCCTTTAACCAACGGCGACTCATACTCACACACGATCTGATGAAGTCACTCAGTTTATTGTCTGACGATCAGATTGCACAGCCACGCTTTGCGACTGATGAGGAGATCGCTTTAATCCATGACCCACGGTATATTGAAACGGTACGCACACAGGGACATTCACAAGAAGAGCTTCCCCGATCAGCCAGTTTTGGTCTGGGGACAGAAGATGTTCCTATATTTCAAAATATGCATGAAGCTACTTCATTAATTGTTGGAGGTACACTTCAAGCGACAGACCTCGTAATGAATGGCGCTGCAGATCACGCATTCAATCCTGCTGGTGGGCTTCACCATGCTTTTCGAGGGCGTGCTTCCGGTTTCTGTGTTTACAACGATTGCTCGGTGGCAATCGCCTATTTACGGAAACATTGGGATGCGAAAGTATTATACGTCGATACAGATGCTCATCATGGGGACGGTGTCCAGTGGGCATTTTACGATGACCCTAATGTTCTGACTATTTCGATACATGAGACTGGCAAGTATCTTTTCCCTGGTACAGGCAACATAACCGAACGTGGGGAAGGCAACGGATACGGGTACTCTGTGAATATTCCTTTGGAAGCGTTTACAGAGGACGAGTCTTTCTTGTCTGTCTATCATGATCTCCTCCCGAAAGTGATGCGTGGATTCAAACCGGATGTCATCGTCACCCAGAATGGCTGTGACGCTCATACATACGATCCTCTCACCCATCTGTCTTGCACGATGAATATCTATCAGGAGATTCCACGGCTTGCTCACCAGCTTGCTCATGAGCTCTGTGGAGGCAAGTGGATTGCTGTTGGTGGAGGCGGATACGATATTTGGCGAGTCGTCCCCCGTGCCTGGACACTGTTGTGGAGTGAGATGACTGACCAACCACTTGCAAACCAACCACTTCCCGAAGAATGGCTGAATCAGTGGAAAAAGGAAAGTCCTTTGCCCCTTCCTACCCACTTGTTCGATGATGTTACTCAGTTCCCCGCCATTCCTCGCAGGACAGAAATAACTGAGAAAAACAAGATCACCTTGGAACGAGCAATGATGTATGTTCCCCAAGGGTAAAAAACAAAAGCCCGGTCGATTGACTGGGCTGTTTTACGTTCATAATCTAATTGCTATTTCCAAAAGAAGAATCGGGACTTACACACATTTTTGCGATTGATATCGATGAGTTCAGTTATCTCGAACTGATCGAATTTATCCAGTAACTGCTCGCTTCCATGTTGCAGCTTGAACTCCATCTCTTCTTCTTAAAGAGGTACGATCGAGTAAAAATGGACAACGTCTCATATTCATGGGGGAAACGGGCCAGCATTTTCAACCAGCGAATGGGCCAATAATATTTGTTGTCGCGTAATGCTTCATCCGAAATCGGCCAGTCTGGTGGTAAACAAACCACGAGCTCTGCGTATTGATATTCCTCTAATCTTTCAGGAGTGCTCATCGGCAGATAGCTCATTCCCGTAGTAAACAGAGTATGGTAATTGTGTTTTTCGGAAGGTTTTATATAATGGACATCAACATGTATCAGATCGGATAGGATTTCATGGAAGACGGAATGAATCGGACCGATGTATTTCGCAAAATGCTCTTCAAAGGTAAACGGGATCACCGGATTCCGTGTATTCATCTGGCTTTTTCATAGATTCTCCTCCTTTTATTGATAGAAACAATGTCTCGATAGTTGCAGCAATCTGTACAAAACCCCAACTCATGTAAGTAAGATAGTATACTGGACAGTAGGCAGTGAAACATGACAAGGAGATTGAAGACGATGAAATTGGTGTCGTGGAATGTAAACGGATTACGAGCTTGTGTGAATAAAGGGTTTTACGAATACTTTGCGAAAACTGACGCAGATATTTTCTGTGTGCAGGAAACCAAGTTACAAGAAGGGCAAATATGCATGGATTTTGAAGCCGAATATGATCAGTATTGGAATTATGCTGTCAAAAAAGGCTATTCCGGCACGGCCGTATTTACAAAAATGAAACCGCTGTCTGTACGTTATGGATTGGAAGAAGAACATGAGTATGAAGGTCGAATAATCACTTTGGAGTTCGAACATTTCTACCTGGTTACTGTGTACACCCCGAATGCCAAGCGTGATCTGTCAAGGCTGGATTACAGGCTGGAATGGGAAGATCGCTTCCGAAATTATCTGTTGAGACTGGACCAGCATAAGCCGGTTATTGTTTGTGGCGACCTGAATGTGGCTCATCAAGAAATTGATATCAAAAATGCGAAATCCAACCGAAACAATTCCGGATTTACCCCAGAAGAACGTGAAAAGATGACGCAGCTATTTAACGCCGGATTTATCGACACCTTCAGGCATTTCTATCCTGACCGGACCGATGCCTACACCTGGTGGTCGAATATGCCTAAGGTAAGGGAGCGGAATGTCGGATGGCGAATTGATTATTTCCTCGCTTCCACAAGACTCGCACCCGCCTTGCATGATGCACAAATTGATGCCCATATTACAGGCAGCGACCATTGCCCGGTCGTCCTGGAATTGTCGGAGAGTCAGATGGCTGAATTATAAAACTCTATGGCAAAGTACCTCTGGGTCACACAGGCATTTGCTTTGGTAAAAATGATTGGTCGTTTTTCACAGAAAAAAGGCGTGTTCGAACTGCTTGAAGTGAAGTGCACCCCTTATAGTGGACATTGGAAAAACACCACGTGTTTTTATCCGATGGATACACTATAGGGGGTGTTTTTCGTTATGGCCAAAATGGGAC